>CAJKXG010000060.1 GCA_905203795.1 uncultured Oscillospiraceae bacterium
GAGGATTTGATCTGCACCAGCCGCGCCGCCATATCCAGAAATTCGCTGGCCACATCGAGGTCGGTCTCCTGCATCTGACGGATCGCGTCCAGATATTGTTCCAGCACCTGCGCAATCGGAATATCGTAAATATTCAGTTTGTTTTTTTGCACCAGAAACAGCAGCAGATCCAGCGGACCTTCAAACCCTTCCAGCTTATACGAAATCGCTTCCATACGATCCTTTCTTACGCGAGCAGCCCAAACGCCCGCAGCAGGGCGCGAAACACGATGTTACACAAATAGTTGAGAGGACGGGACAGCGCACCGGAAAACACGAGCAGCAGCAGCGCCATCCGCACATACTGATGATACTGATCCATCCAATATGTCCAGCGCTCCGGCAGGATCGCGCCGAAAATGCGCGAACCGTCCAACGGCGGGATGGGCAGCAGATTGAACACCGCGAGACTGATGTTGACGCTGGCAAACACCTCCAGCAGCACGATCATCGCCCCTTGAATCACGGCGAGCGACGTGCTGAAGCGGCAGATCAGGCTGAAGAGCCCGACGCTGATCGCCGCCATTGCCAGATTGGACAGCGGTCCTGCGAGCGCCGTCATCGCCATGTCCCGTTTGCGGTTGCGGAAATAATAGGGGTTAACCGGCACAGGCTTCGCGTAACCGATGCCGCACAGCATGATCAACACCGCACCGAGCGGGTCGATGTGCGCCATCGGATTGAGCGTCAAGCGTCCGCTCATTTTGGCGGTCGGATCGCCGAGTTTATACGCGGCAAACCCATGCGCCGCTTCGTGCACCGGCATCATCACCAAAATCAGCGCCGCATACGCCGCAAACGCCAGCAGCAAATCAACCAAGTCGTAAGAACCCTGTAGGATCATCCAAAGCATCGTCGCTATCCCTTTCTCATCAACATAGGCATATAGATTCAGTATACTGGATTTTTCAGGAAAATACAAGTCCGTTGCCGCAATTCCCGTGGAATTTAAGGTTTTTTTACATTTCGGTATACAAAGAGTCCGGATGTTTTCACAAAACATCCGGACCGGTGATGCGTTACAGTTCCACGCCGTTTTGGCGGAGCAATTCGCGCGCGGTGACCAGCGAATCCACGCCTTCTTTATTCTTGATGGGGGCAAACTCACGGCTGCGCTCCACCTCGAACGACAGGCAGGAATCCATCATGCGGATCATATCCAGCACCAGCGTCTCGAACTTGTAGCCGTTCGGTTCGGTCGGCTTGACCAACTCGCCGGCCTCGTTGATGTACGGGATCTTCTTCTCCACGATGTGCGTCGGCATCGAGCGGTTCATGATCTCCTCCAGCTTATCCAGCCGGAACATATAGTTGAGGATCACGCCGAAGTTGTAGCTGAGATCGCCGTTTTCGTTGCGCGAGGTGATCATTTCCTCGGTCATCTCGTAATACTCCACGATAGACGGCTTGCCGTTTTCGAGACACAGCACGCCGACGCGCTCCTCCGGCGCCGCTTTGCGCACCACTTTGGAGCCGCATTCGCAGCCGGACGCGATGGTCGCCCCCACAAAGCAGGGGTCGTTGATGCGCTGCAACACGTTGTCCACCGAGAACACCGACAGCCATTCCACCCCGCGCTGCTTCAGTTCGGCGAGATAGCCCGCCTTCGCCAGCGAAATAAACCAACCGCCGTTGCCGTTGGGCGACAGCGACAACGAATCCGGGCGCTCCAACAGGATCTTGCCGTTGTAATCCACCGACGGCACCATTTCCTGCACAAAGAAACGGATATATTCCTTATTATAGCCGAAATAGTTATGTTCTTCAAAGAAACCGACCGTGTCCGCGTTATTTTTGTCGCTGGTCATGATGTACAGCGGCATCCATGCGCCGGTGCGGTTGACCACATCCATGATATTGTGAATCAGGCGCTCAAACAGATACAGCGTTTTGGTCACGCCGACATTGAGCATCCCCTTCGGCTTATCCAAACCGAGACGCGTGCCCTGACCGCCCGCCAGCAGCACCGCGCCGACCTTTTCGCCCTTCAGCGCCCGCACACCCAACTCTTCAAATTCGGCGCGACGCGCTTCGATCTCGGGGATTTCCAGCGCGCCGAGCGGTGCGAGACGGCGGTCGGCTTCCGCCTCATCTTTTTTGCCGATTAACTCCAGCAGGCTCCAATCGATCCGCTCGATCTGCCCGAGCAGCGATTGCTGCTGCTCGTCTGTCAGTTGATCGTAATACCGCAGCAACTGCTGCTGGTCGTGCTGTTTCAGCAATTCGTATGTTTCTTGATAGGTCATCATTCTTTCCTCCCAACATCAATATCCCAACGGTTCACCGACTAAGATCACCTTGATACGTCCCTGTTGCAACTGCCGTCCGGTGAGCAAAAAGTCCGCGCAAATGCGGCCGTCGCTGCCGCAGCCCTGCCCCATCGGTGCGTCCAACGCCACACAGTGACCGACTTTGGCACAATAAGTATCGCAGGACAGCCGCGCGGCGTTTTTGGGCGCGGCGACACGGCGCACCCGCTCCACCGCCGCCGGCACATCTTCCACCAGCTTATTACAGCCCGCCACCACGATGACGGAGCGCGGTCCGAATGTGAGCGCGGCGATGCGATTGCCGTTGCCGTCCACATTGAACAACTCACCGTTCATGGTGATCGCGTTGGCGGAGCACAGATAAGTGTCGGCGCTGAGCGCGTCCACCATCAACTGCCGCCGCTGTTCCGGCGTCGTCGCTTTGTCGCGGTCGATAAACGCATAGCGCCCGCTGCGCAGCAGATCCATCACGCCGCATTCCGCCAACGTCATGGAACCGCCGCACGCCACACGCGCGCCGTCGTGCAGCAGCGACGCGACTTTCTCCGCCGCTTCCGCCGCCGTGGGCACATAGAAAGCCGCCATGCAGTTGCGTTCCAGCGCTTCCAGTACGGCAGTTATCGTCTTTGAATCCATTAAGATACTCCTTTCTTTTTCCGTTTCACCATCGACACCGCCAGCCCGCGCAGATACCGCGACTCCGCCGTTCGGAGGAAGGGCAGCAGGTTGATGGCGTTCGGGATTACGAGACACAGTGCGGCGCGCACGACCAGCGTGGGGATCGCCCCCATGGTCGGCAAATGATTCGCCGCCGTCCATGTCAGCGCCATGCCCGCCGCCGTCAGCGCGGCATACATCACATACCGCAGAAAATACGGCGCGGGACTGCGTTTGAAAACATGCTTGTAAACCACGCAGGGCTGTATCCAGATCGGCACGGCAACCATGCTGATAATATTCGCCAGCAGCACATACTCGATTTTATGCGTCGTCACCGCCAAAGCAATGCTCAAGCCAATGTTCAACCCCGTCTCGATCAGCGGCATATACCGATCGGGGCGGTACAGACCGGTGCTGTCGCGCACCACAAAAATCACGCGGCGCAGACTATACAGATAGAAGTACACCGCCACCAGCAGTGCCGTCATATTGCTGAGGCGGTTGTTTGCCCCCACCCACATGCCGATAAACGGCTGGATCAGCACAAACAGCGCCGTGGCACAGAAGGAAGATACCACAAAGTTGAAATAGTACAGCACATGGAACTTCTCATGTGCCGCGTCGATATCGTCGCCGGTCAGATAGTCTCCGAAACTGGCGGTGATACCGCTGAACAACTGCGTCACCAGACTGACCACCGCGTCGGTCACCGTCAGGTAGTAGGAATACATGCCGTTGATAACCGTGCCCAGCACGCGGCTGATGATGATGATGCCCGCCTTGTGGCTCATCACGCCGCCGATCTTATGGAACAGCATGGCATACAGCGTTTTGAAAACCTGATGCTGTTGATCCTTATCAATGGTTTCCTTTCCGCGCATCGCGGCGATATCCGGATACAGCCGCTTGAAATTACGGTGGATCAGCAGCGCCGCCACCACGCGGCACACGACGCGGATGATGATATACAGCACAAAGCTGCGCACCAGACACAAAAACGTCACCTGCAACACCATGGTGAGGAAATTCATGATGACCTCATTGATGTTGTTGAGATAATTCTTTTGGTCGGCAACGATCAGGGCGCGCTGGTTGGCAAACAGATAGGACGCCAGCGTATCCAGCATATAGAGGAAAAACGTCACGCCGAGATACACCGGCGAGCAAGTGGTGTCCTTGGCCAGCGAATGCACGAAGAAACACATCACCACACCGATGGTCAGAATAATCGCCGCCACGACCTGATACGCTTTTTTATAAAAATTCAGAATGCGGTGGATCGCATCATGATCGCGTGCGGCAATCGGCTTATACAGCAGATACACAAGCCCTGTGCCGATGCCCAGTTCCGCCAGCGCCATCATGGAGATGATGCTCTTGAACAGGCTTTCGATGCCGCTCAATTCCGTGCCGTAGCCCGCGAACACTTGGTCGAACTGCGCGACAAACACCCAGCGGGTGATCAGCGTGCCGATGGTGAGGATGACATAACTCATCACACCGAACGCGGCGTTTTTAATTGCTTTACGTGTGCGTTGTTCTGCCATGGATTGTCAGCGTTCCTTTCGCGAGGTCAAGCGATTTTTCAGGTGATCGCACGCAGCGTCCAGTCGGCGCATCGGCGCGTCGAGCCGGGACGGGCGATCATCTTTGATCAGCAGCATGGCGTAGCCGAGATATGCCCAAAAAACAAATTCGGAGTTTTTGGACAGGAAAAACAGCGTGGTATCCGCCATGTTGATGACCAGCATCGCGGCAAAAAACGCGCTCAACACGATAAACAGCGTGTCGTTTGCGGTGCTGTCCTCGACAAAGAGCCGCCTGATGATCCGACATCCCACCAGCGCGATCAACGCAAAGAAGAACAGCGAACCGACGACCCCCACCGACACAAGCGAATGCAAGAATATATTGTGGAAATGCGACAGTTTTTCCTGGCTGGTTTCCGAAATACGGACTGCGTTTTGCAGTGAATATGAACCATAGCCGAAAATCGGTTTTTTAGCAAAATACGAGAGTCCCAACCGCCAAATGATGGGGCGACCCGTCAGTGTACCGTGAGTGGACGGGATATACCGATCCAGATCAATCGGCGTGATCGGATGCGAAAACTTGTCGGTTTGATTCGGATTGGTCGGCTGTGTTTGCGTCGATGAAGAAGGATCGTCCGGATCCGTAACGTCCGGATCGGGTTCGTCCGGATCGGGTTCGTCCGGATCGGGTTCGTCCGGATCGGGTTCGTCCGGATTCGGCATCGGCTCTGCCATCTGAATGCCCAGCCACTCCTGCGCCACCGACGGCACATAGGCCGCGCCCTTGCGCATGACCTGTATCAAACCAAACACCAGGACGGCGGACAGTGCCGCGCACAGCACGCCCGTCCCCCACCGCAGCCACATCGGTTTACCGTATCGCGACATCTGCTTTTTCACCAAAAACATCACAATGACGGCAGCAAACACCGCCAGGGCAATAAAGATGCCGCGGGAATACGCCAGACAAATATGGAAGAAATTGAGGAATATGCTGATACACAGCAACAGCATTTTCCACCAATGACGCGGTCGCCGCGTCAGTTGCATCACCGCCGCCGCGATCCCGATAAACGATGTGGGATAGATGGCGTTGCGGTACAGCCCGGTCAGCCGATTGTCCACAAATCCGACCGGATAATCATATTCGTTGATGGCGCTGACAAACCGCGCACCGTATTGTACGACAAACATACCGATGCCGATCAAGGCGACAATGCTTGTCAGAATAAACAGCATATTGTTGATGACACCGAGACGGCGCATCCCTTTTTCGGGGTCATTCGTCGTCGGCGGATACAGCACCAACAACGTCACCACAGAGCAAAACAGATCGAGATAGTTGGACTGAAACGCCGCGGGATAGACAGTGCGATTGATCACAACCGTCACAAAATACGCGATAAGCAGACCGAAAGCAGGCAGCGCAAACCGCGCCTTCAGGCAGCGCCGTTCGGTCAAAAGATCGTACACGATCACAAGAGCCGCCCACACCAGCCCGATCTTTTTCCAAAACTGCACATACTGCATGATCAGCGGAATCTCTGACAAAAACGTAAAAAATATAAAATACAGTTGCACAAGAAACGGGTTCATGACCGCGTGCAAACCGCGCGAAACGGATGCTTTCAATCTATCCAATGGCAAGACCGCTCCTTTCTTCGCCGAATCATGCGTTTATTTTGACTTTTTGCGCTGTAAAAGCTGCTCGATCGCTTCCAAATTGCGCTGACAATTATGATCGTCGCGGAAGATAAACGTGGCATCCACCCGCCGCACATATTCCTCCGGCATGCAAAATCCCTCCGCGCACGATTTCATCAGCGTGTCGATCAAATCATCCGTCGTCCTGACCACGTCGCCGAAGCCGTTGCGCACATAACTGAAATAGCCCTCCGGATAATGCTTTTCGCGGAATTCCTCATAGTCGAACTGAAAATAGCAGGCGGGCTTTTTCATGTAAGCAAAATCAAACAAAATGCTGGAATAATCGGTCACCAAAAACGCCGACTCCTTCAGCGCCGTCTGCACATCATACGCCGCAGTGGAAGCCAGCACAATACGCGGATTGCTACTGGCAAACGCTTCGAGAAACGGCTGCATCTGATTGTGCGGGAAAAAGAGCAGCGTCAAGTCCTGCTCTTCCAAAAAGCGAATGAGACGCTCATCCGACAGCAGCTTCATATACGTCTGCACGTAATTGGATTCCCTCACCTCATCCTCCACATCGGCGGGGGTTTTGCCAAAGGGAGGATACAGCCATTGCCGCCAGGTGGGCATGACCAGAATTTGCTTGGGATTGACGGTAAAGTCGTTGAGCCGATCATACCGGCACAGTCCCGTGAGCGGCACCTGCTCCTTACGGTATCCCAAACCGGAACAGATTTCTTCCTTCTCCGCCGGTGTGCTCGCCATAAACAGGTCAATATGATTGCGCGCCGCCTCCAAAAAGGGCAGCGTATTCATAATCACGCCGTGCTGCAAAAACACCTCTTTGAACGGATACAGCCCCATCATCTGAAACTGGCGGCACATAAATTGTGCAGGCAATCCCCGCCCGGTTCGAGCGCTGATATCCGCCTCCGCCGCCCACGTATAAATATGATGGCGAAACGACCCGTGACGGATCACGTGACCCAGCGCCGCCACCTTGGGATAATCCGGCGAGGTAAACTGAATCGGATAATACACAGGTCGCTCCGGATAGGTTTCCCGCATATATTTGAAAAACCAGTATCCGTTATCGCGAGCGGTATGTTCCATCTCGGACACAATCCAGATATGCCGCTTGAACAACCGCAGGAGCAATCCGCAGGGGGCGGACGCCA
>CAJKXG010000061.1 GCA_905203795.1 uncultured Oscillospiraceae bacterium
CATTGGACACACACGTGCTCATCTATCATACAGCATCACGCCGCAAATTGCAAGGGTTTTTTGAAAATTTTTTAAATTTTTTTCGTTTGTGAGGTCGGCGCCATTGTCGTCGCCTTTTTCGCGGCTTGTTGAAAATTATTTACAAATTTCCCCTTGCTTTTTTGGACAATCCAACGTATACTCTACCATAATGAAAAAGAAAGGTCTGGTTATCCATGGCAAAGAAACAATTCAAAGCGGAATCGAAACGTCTGCTGGACCTGATGATCAACTCGATCTACACGCATCGTGAAATTTTCCTGCGCGAGCTGATCTCCAACGCCAGCGACGCGATCGACAAGCTGTACTATCACTCGCTGAGTGAGGACGCGACCGGCATCAGCCGCGAGGACTTCTTCATTCGCCTGTCGCCGGACAAGGAGGCGCGCACGCTCACGATCACCGACAACGGCATCGGTATGACGCGCGAAGAGCTGGAGCAAAATCTCGGTACGATCGCCAAGAGCGGTTCGCTCGGCTTCAAACAGGAAAACGACGCGAAAGAGGATATCGACATCATCGGTCAGTTCGGCGTCGGTTTCTACTCCGCCTTCATGGTCGCCGACTGCATCACCGTCGTCAGCCGCGCGTTCGGTTCGGAGGAAGCGTGGTGCTGGCAGTCCAAAGGCGCGGACGGCTATACCGTCGAGCCGTGCGAAAAGGACGGACACGGCACACAGATCGTGCTGTCCATCAAGCCGGACGCGGACGGCGAGGACTACAGCGAGTTCCTCGAGACGTATCGTCTGCAATCGCTAGTGCGCAAATATTCCGATTATATCCGCTATCCCATCATCATGGCGACCGAACAGCGCCGCATGAAGGAGGGCTGTCCGGAGGACAAACCGGAATATGAAACATACATGGAAGACACCACGCTGAACAGCATGACGCCCATCTGGAAAAAGACCCGCGCGGAAGTGACCGACGAGGATTACAATGAATTTTACAAGAGCAAGTTCCTCGATTATCAAGACCCGCTGCGCGTCATTCGCTCCTCCACCGAGGGCGCGGCGACCTATCAGGCACTGCTGTTCATCCCGTCGCACACGCCGTATGACTACTACACCCGTGAATACGAAAAGGGCTTGCAGCTCTACGCGAACGGCGTGTTGATCATGGAAAAATGCGCCGATCTGCTGCCGGATTACTTCGGTTTCGTGAAAGGCCTGGTGGATTCGCAGGATCTGTCGCTCAACATTTCGCGTGAAATGCTGCAACACGACCGCCAGTTGGCGCTGATCGCCTCGCGGCTGGAAAAGAAGATCAAGAGCGAGCTGCAAAGCATGCTGCAAAACGAGCGCGAGAACTACGAAAAATTCTTTGAGCAGTTCGGGCGCCCGCTGAAGTACGGCGTGTATGCCGATTACGGTCAGCACAAGGAGCTGCTGCAAGACCTCCTGCTGTTCGCTTCCTCCGCAGGAGACAAACCCACCACATTGGCGGAGTATGTCGAACGTATGAAAGAAGATCAGAAGTATATTTATTACGCCAGCGGCGACAATATGGAACGTATCCGCCATTTGCCGCAAACTGAGGCGGTGCTGGACAAGGGCTACGAGATCCTCTACCTCACCGAGGACGTGGACGAGTTCGCGCTGAAGATGATGAACACCTACGCCGAGAAGGAATTCCGTTCGGTTTCGGGCAGCGACCTCGGTTTTGAGCCGGAACAGGAGGAACAGGACGAGCAATCGGCGGCGCAAACCAAAGAACTGATGGATTTCCTCGGCACCTCGCTGGGCGACAAGGTCAAGGAAGTGCGTGTGTCCAAGCGGCTGAAATCCCATCCCGTGTGCCTGTCCAGCGATGGGGCGATCTCGCTGGAGATGGAGCGCGTGTTGGGTGCGATGCCCGGCGCAGAGGGACACATGATGGCAGAACGCATTCTGGAGATCAACGGCAATCACCCGATCTTTGAACGGCTGAAAACGCTGTACGACACCGATCGCGATCAGCTCGCGTCGTATGCGTCGCTGCTGTATGATCAGGCGCTGCTGATCGAGGGGCTGCCGGTGAGCGATCCGGTGGCGTTCTCCGAACAAGTCTGCAAGCTGATGGCGAACGCCTGATGCGGCATTTATATATAGGATTATAAAGCAGGATCAGAAAGGGGGTACGAACGATGCAAAAGATGTTACGCGGCAAATGCTATGACACCGAAACGGCGACTCTGCTCGGTACGTTTGTGGACGGCGTCTTCGGCGATCCGGCCGGCTACGAGGAGCGGCTTTATCGCAATCCCGAGGGCTTTTGCTTCCTCTACACCAACGGCGGCGAAGACTCGCCCTATCCGAAGGAGAGCATCAAACCCATCTCCAAAGTCAACGCCGACAAATGGCTGGCAGAGCACGACCTGATGGCGGAATAAAAAGTACAAAAATATACCCCCGATATGAATCGGGGGTATATTTTTGTACTCCTTACAGCACCAATTCCAGCACAAACACCACATAGCAAACAACCGCCAGCACGCAACAAGCGATGGTCGCGGCACGGCGTTGGCTGCGGGTAAAGACCCCGCTGATCAGCAGGGATGTGCCGATCAACGGCGGTGTGATCTTGTTGGTCAGGGTCACATCCCACACGCCCGACAATCCCAACGCACACACCACAACTCCGGCCAGACCCAGCAAAACCGCCAAAATCAGCGCAATGCGCGTTTTGAGGCTGATTTTCCCGATCTCTTCTTCAGCCATAGTTCCCCCTCCTTTGCTCATTGATTGCGTTCTTTCAATGCACGGTCGGCTTCGCGCCGCATATCCCGCCGCGCGGCGTCCTCCCGCTTATCGTACAATTTTTTGCCGCGGCACAGCCCCAACTGCACCTTCACGCGCGACCCCTTGAAATACAGCGACAGCGGAATCAGCGTGTAACCCTGCTGCTTCATCACACCAAACAGCCGCATGATCTCGCGCTTGTGCATCAGCAGACGGCGCGGGCGCAGCGGGTCGCGGTTGAAGATATTGCCCTGCTCATACGGGCTGATGTGCATCCCGTTGACAAACAGCTCGCCCTCGTCCACGGCGCACCAAGCGTCCTTGAGGTTGACCGCGCCTTTGCGCAGGGATTTCACCTCGGTGCCGCACAGCTCAATGCCCGCTTCCATCGACTCTTCCACAAAATACTCGTGAAACGCCTTTTTATTCTGGGCGATCGTGCGATTGCCGGTATCCGGCTTATTGCCCGCCATGCGGCTTCCCTCCTTATAATCATTTACAGATCGTTGCGCCCTTCCAGTGCGCGTTGCAGCGTCACCTCGTCGGCGTATTCGAGATCGCCGCCGACGGGAATGCCGTAGGCGAGCCGCGTCACGCGCACGCCGAACGGCTTGAGCAGTTTGGAAATGTACAGCGCGGTCGCCTCGCCCTCGACGGTGGCGTTGGTCGCCATGATGATCTCCGCCACCTGCTCATCCGCCGCGCGGTGCAGCAGTTCCTTGACACGGATCGCGTCGGGACCCACACCGTCCATCGGCGAGATCGTGCCGTGCAGCACATGATACAGCCCGTTATAGTTGCGGGTGCGCTCAAGCGCCATCACATCCCGCGGATCTTCCACCACGCAAATGGTGCTGCGATCGCGGTCGGTCGCACGGCAGACAGGACACAGCTCCTGCTCGGTCAAATTACAGCAAACGGAACACTCGTGAATGTGCTCCCGCGCATCGGCAATGGCGGCGACAAATTCCTGTGCCACCGATTCCTCCGCGCCCAACAGATAAAACGCCAGCCGACAAGCGGTCTTGTGCCCGATGCTGGGCAGCCGCTCCAACTGCTCAATCAGCCGCTCCAGCGGCGCGACGACATACGCCATTCCGCCGCCTCGCTCAGAACAGCCCGGGCAGGCTCATGCCGCCCGTCACAGCGCCCATGCGCTGCTCGGAATCGGCAACCGCCTTGCGCACCGCTTCGTTGACCGCCGCCATGACCAAGTCCGCAAGCATATCCGCATCCTCGGGGTCGATGACCTCCGGCGAAATTTTCAGCGACTGCACCATGTGCTTGCCGTCCACGGTCGCTTCCACCGCGCCGCCGCCGGCCGCCGCTGTGTACGTGGTCGCCTCCAGCTCCTCCTGAATGCGCGCCATATCCTCCTGCATCTTCTGCGCCTGTTTCATCATGCTCTGCATGTTGCCCGGGCCGCCGCCCATTCCTTGCGGAAGTCTTGCTTTCATCGATATCATCCTTTTTGTATAATTTTATCAACAGTATACGTTCAGTTATCTATTTCCACATTCACGCCCATCTGCTGGCTCTGCCGCAGAAAATCCGAAAGCGGATCGGCAGGGGGCGCGGCAGTCGGCGCGGAAGAGCTCTTTTTCAGCCCGATGCGGTACTCCCGCCCCGTCACCGAACGAACCGCCGCCGCCAATTGCTTGCGGTGTTCCGGCTGACTCACCAACACGCGGAACATCTCGTTGTTGGTACTGATCAACACAAAGTCGCCGCGCAAAAACGCCGTCGATTCCTGCAACACCCCGTACAGCGGGCGGCAGGAGGTGGACAGCACCGCCAGCACGTCCCCCCACCGATCAAACGGCAGCGTCGGCTCATTGGAAGCGGCAGGCTTTGCCGCAGGCGGTGTTTCAGGGACGAGAGGGGTAGGTTTTGGCGCGGGCGCCGTCGGCGGTGCCGGAGATAGGGGGGCAGGTTTTGGCACATCTGCCGGCGCGGGTGAAATAGCAGGGGTAGGTTGTTGGACAACAGCACCGCTCCGCAGCGCGTCCTCCAGCGCCTGCACACGGCGCAGCAACGCTTCGACGGAGGTATCCAGCGCGGGTGTGCACAGCCGCAACAGCGCGGTTTCCAACTCCACCCGCCGCGAGCCGCCGCCGCGCAACCGCTCCAGCGTCTTTTGCAGCGTCTCCATCGCGTGCAGAATAACGGGCAGCGCATACGCGTCCGCTTCCTCCCGCAAGCGGGCACGCTCACTCTCGGACACAATCACAAGATCATCGCCGTTCGGAATGCTCTTGAGAATCATTAAATTGCGGAAAAAATCGATCAGTTCGGTGCAGACGCGTTCCATATCGCGGGACGCATTGTGCAGACGGTCGATGATGGCCAGCGCCTCGCCGCCGTTGCCGGTGCGAATGGCGGCGGACAATTCAAACAGATGGTCGCGCCCCGCCAACCCCGTGACGGCGGCGACGACCTCCTCGGTGATCTCCTGCGAACGGGACAGGCACTGATCCAGCAGCGACAGCGCGTCGCGCATACCGCCGTCCGCCAGCCGGGCCAGCAATTCCGCCGCGCCGTCGGAGAGAGAGAAGCCTTCCTGTTCCGCGACATACCGCAGCCGTGCGGCGATCGCCTCGGGGGCGACCCGCCCGAAATCAAACCGCTGGCAACGCGACAAAATGGTCGCGGGCAGCTTGTGCACTTCGGTGGTCGCCAAGATGAAAATCACATGCTCCGGCGGTTCTTCCAGCGTTTTGAGCAGCGCGTTGAACGCGCCGATGGACAGCATGTGCACCTCGTCGATGATATACACGCGATATTTCGCGACGGCGGGCGTGAAATTGACCTCCTCGCGCAGATCGCGGATGTTGTCCACGCCGTTGTTGGAGGCGGCGTCGATCTCCACCACATCGAGAACAGTACCGTCGTCGATACCGCGGCAGACCTCGCAGGCATTGCAGGGATCGCCGTCCACGGGATGCAGGCAGTTGACCGCCTTTGCCATGATCTTGGCGCAGGTGGTCTTGCCCGTCCCGCGCGAGCCGGTGAAGAGATAGGCGTGCGCCAGCCGACCGGTGCGCAGCTCGTTCCGCAGGGCGGTCGTGATCGTATCCTGACCGTACACATCGGAAAATGTCTGCGGCCGCCATTTGCGGTAAAGCACCTGATACACGGCTGTCGCCTCCTTCTCAAATACAAAACGCCGAACACCCTCGAGCATACGGACGAACAGGTTCCCTGCGGCGCACGGACGCAACCGCTTAATGCTGCTCGGTTCCCCGCCTGACATGGTTCACGGCGCACCGTCGCACAGGACCAATCCGTCCGTATGCTCCAAAGCATGCGGCGTTTTCGCCCGATGACGGGCTGGTAGAACCAGTATACACCATTTCACCGAAAAAAGCAAGTGGGAAAGTGGCGCCGCGAAGGAATTTATTCTGCCCCGCAAAGAGTTGACAAATGATGCGCAATTTACTAAACTATAAGATGGTATAATAGCCTGCATACTGCGGTTGCAAAACGGATACAATGAAACCGATCACCTGTTTTTGAGAGGATATAATCGTATGAAAAAAAGCACCGCTCGCACGCTGACCGACACCGCCTGTTACATGGCGGGCGGCGCGCTGTACGCGCTGTCGGTGAACATGTTTACCGCGCCTAACCGCATCGCCCCCGGCGGCGTGACCGGCGCGGCGACGCTGATCAACTATCTGCTGCCGACACTGCCTATCGGCACGCTGACCCTTGCGCTGAATCTGCCGCTGCTGTGGATGTCTTGGCGGCGGCTGGGGCGGCGCTTTACCGTGCGCACCGCGTTGGTCACGCTGCTGGTGTCCATCATCATCGACCTGACTGCGCCGTTTGTACCGCCCTTCACCGGCGACCGCGTGTTGACCGCGCTGTTCGGCGGCGTGCTGTCCGGCGCGGGATTGGGGCTGATTTTCCTGCGCGGCGCGACCACGGGCGGCAGCGAACTGATGGCGCGGCTGCTGGAACGGCGATTTCCGCAACTGTCGGTTGGGCGGCTGATCCTGTTGGTGGACGCGGTGGTCATCGCTGCTTCCGCCGCCGTCTACCGCGAACTGGAATCGCCGCTGTATGCGGTGGTGTTGGTGTATATCAGCACCACGGTGATGGACAGCATTATCTACGGCAACGCCAAGGGGCGCACCATGCTGATCATGACCCGCTGCCCACAGGAGCTGGCGGACGCGATCCTGCAACGGATGCACCGCGGTGTGACGCTGCTGGACGCGACCGGCGCCTACACAGGCAAAGCGACGCAGGTGCTGCTGTGCGCTGTGCGCCGCTCGGAGGTATATCAACTGCGCACGCTGGTGACCGATCTCGATCCGGCGGCATTTATCATCATCACCACCAGCGATGAAGTGGTGGGAAAAGGCTTTCACGAAGGAGATTCCGCAACATGACTTATCATTGGAACGGCGACTGCCTCGGCAGCGTGCTCGCGCTGCCCGCCGCCGTGGTGGATACACATATTCGCTTGGCGGGCGCGGCGCAGCTCAAGGTACTGCTGTGGTTTGCCCGCCACGGCGACTGG
>CAJKXG010000062.1 GCA_905203795.1 uncultured Oscillospiraceae bacterium
CATCGGGCAAATGCCGCTGCCGCCGTATATTACGCACCGTCTGAAAGACCGCGAACGGTATCAGACCGTGTATGCGCGCGAATCGGGTTCGGCGGCAGCGCCGACGGCGGGTCTGCATTTTACGCCGGAGCTGCTGCAGCGCATTCGCGATATGGGCGTGGATATCGGATTTGTGACACTGCATGTGGGATTGGGGACCTTTCGACCTGTCAAGGTGGAAAACATTACCGATCACAAAATGCACGCGGAGCATTATGAACTGAATGCGGAGACGGCGGATCTGATCAATCGTACCCGCGAACGCGGGGGACGGGTAATCGCCGTCGGCACGACAAGCTGCCGCACGCTGGAAAGCATCGGGTTGACCGACGGAAAAATTCATCCCGCCGACGGCTGGACGAATATTTTCATCTACCCGGGGTATCAGTTCCAAGTGCTGGACGGCTTGCTGACGAATTTCCACCTGCCGGAAAGCACCCTGATTATGCTGGTGAGCGCGTTTGCCGGATACGAGCACACCATGGCGGCATATGCACATGCGGTGGAGGAACAATATCGCTTTTTCAGCTTCGGCGATGCCATGTTGATTTTGTGAACGCGGATTTGACGAAAAGGTGTTATATATTTGATTGACAACATCACGGTATCGTGATATTATATAGGCGTAGAGAAAAGGAGTGTATACAATGCCTGTATTATCGAGGTTCTATGGAATTATCATTAGAATGTATTTTCTGCAAAGTGAGCACAATCCGCCGCATATTCACGCCATTTATAACGAAGATGTTGCAGCGATCGACTTTATGACGGGCGAGGTGCTTGAAGGACATCTTCCGAATAAGGCCATGAGTATGGTACAGGAATGGATCTCACTGCACAGAAGCACTTTGATGGAAATCTGGAAAACACAGGAGTTTAAGGAAATTCCGCCGCTCGAATAATCTTGAAGGAGGTAGCATCATGTTTCATAAAATTAAAACTGTCTCACCGCTTCCGGATTATAGATTGAGCGTTCAGTTTGCCGAGGGTGTTACAAAGTTATATGATATGAAACCGCTGTTTGACAAGCTCCCGATTTTTAAGAGTCTTATCGAATATCCGGAAGAATTTGCCGGCGTATCTGTCGATGTCGGCGGGTACGGTGTTGTTTGGAATGATGGCCTCGATCTTTCCTGTGATGAGCTTTGGGATAACGGTGTTCAAGTTGACACGCCGTTTGATGGACTGATGGCATTCAGTGACGCTACCGAGCTTTGGGGACTGAACGAAAGCACCCTTCGCAAAGCGATCACATACGGGAAACTAGTCAACGGCGTTGATGTTTGCAAATTCGGCAAACAATGGGTTATTTCTGCCGAAGCTATGAAAAGGGAATACGGTATGGCGAAAAAATAAGCAAACATGTCACACATTCGACCATGCTGATTTTGTGAACGCGGAGTGAGGGGGTAAACCATGGAACTGATACAATGGATGCAACGCCGCCGCAGCGTGCGGCGGTATACCGATGAGCCGATCACCGAGGAAAAGCTGGATGCGGTGCTGCAAGCGGGACTGCTGTCCGCTTCCGGTCGCGGTATTCGCCCGTGGGAATTGATCGTGGTGCGCCGCAAGGAAACGCTGCTGGCGCTGTCGGACTGCCGTGTGGGTTCGGCGAAGATGCTGGCGGGTGCGGACGCGGCGATCGTGGTGATTGCCGATGCCGGCAAAACCGATGTGTGGACGGAGGATTGCGCCATCGTGATGGCGAACATGCACCTGATGGCGGACAGTCTCGGCATCGGCAGTTGCTGGATTCAAGGTCGCTTGCGGGAGGCGTCGGACGGCAGAAGCACCGAGGAGTATGTGCGTGATCTGCTGCATATCCCGGGAAATTACCGGCTGGAGGCGATTTTGTCACTGGGGATGCCGTTGGAGCATCCCGAACCGCGCCAAACGGAAGATTTGCCGATGGAAAAGATACACCGCGAGACATATTGACCGACCGAAAACAGGGGAAAGCGCCTGTACATCCCTGTATACACGCGCAGAAAAGCGCCAACCGTCCGCTGAAAATTTCAGCGGACGGTTGTATAACAAAACCCACCCATGGAATGTCCACGGGTGGGTTTTGTTATGTTTTGAAATTAGCCGAAGAACTTGATGGTGTAGATCTTCTTGCCGGTGATTTCGAATTCGACAGTGCCGTCTTCGTTCATGGGCAGGTCTTCCATCACTTTTTCTTCCATGGAAACGCGCTTCACGCTATCCCACTTTTTGTCGGAATACGCCGGCAGCTCAAACTCAGCCGCCTGACGCTCCACAGGAGACTGCGGATTCGCGATCGGAGCCATACCGCCGTTCAGACGAATGGTGGTCTTCACAGTGTCATCGGACGGGTTGAACAGACGCACGACATAACCGTCGCCATCCTCGGCACGCTTCACGGCGCTGACGTTCAGACGCTCGGTGCCCAGCTCCAGGAAGGAGTGAACAGCGGGGTTCTTACCGTGAGCGGTGGGCGCCACCTGGCACATGATGAAGTCGAGGTTGAACTGCTCGGACGCGCCCCACACATTGGCCTCTTCCCAGTTGCCGGCGTGAGGCATGAAGGCATAGTGGAACTCGTTTTTGCCGATGCACTGCGAGCCCTTCTCCCAGCTGTAATCCTGCATGTCGGAAGTGACGCAGATGCGCAGCGGGAAGCAGCGGAGCAGCGACAGATACACGGTGTTCTCCTCGTCGTCGGCCACTTCATAAGCCTTCAGACCTTCGTTCAGCATAGCCACGCCATACTTGCCGTCGGTCACATCCACGAAGGAGTTCATCGGATGCTCGGTCATCGGGATCTCGTCATACAGCGAGTAGTCGAGCTTCGCGACCTGACGTTTCAGGACGTCGAACTGACCCTGCGCATAGGAGTACTCGGATTTGATGTTGGTGGGGAAACCGACCTGCAGATAGTGGTCTTCGGAGTGGTTATCCACCACCGTCTGCACATCGACATAGCGGCAGCCCTTCTTCAGGGAGACGATGCTTTCGATGGTGCAGGGATTCAGATGCGGAGAACGCGTCTTCTCGTCCATGGCGCGTTTTTCGGGCAGAGCCCAATCGATCACCACGCGGAAGGACACTTCCAGTTCGCCCTGATGCAACAGCGTGATTTTCGCATTCTGATTCAGCGTGGTAAAGGTCTCGTCGTTCTCGGGCAGAATGTGCTGCCACGGATCGCCGATTTCGCCGGTGTCTTTGAAGAAGTTCAAGCCGGAATAGGTCTTGTTGTTCTCTTTATCCACCACATTGAAGGTACCGTTCGAGTTGAAGGTGACACGGAGATATTCGTTCTCCATGGCCTGCGGGCCGCACAGCATGGTGACCGGCGTGGACGCACGGACATAGCCGAGAGGCTGAACCTTCAGGGTCTTGTAACCCATGGCGGGAACATCCTTAACATCCAACTGAATGGTGTACTCCTGCGTGTGCAGAACGTTCGCCGTATCGTTGGGGTTCTGGATGATCTGCGCGTTGTTCTTGTTGGTCTTCAGCACCTGATAGGTCAGTTTGCTGCCATCGGTGTCGAGAATCTGGAAGTTCTGCGCTTTCCAATCAGCGGGGATCTGCAGAACGACCTTCACCACTTCGGAACGCTTGAAGGGCGCGGGGTTGAACACGACCAGCGCCGCATCGTCACGGCTCCAATCGCGGAAATCGATATCGCCGGCGACATCCATGAAGGCGCGCTCCAGCACGCAGCTAGACAGCTCGCGGGACTGACGATAGCGGTAGATAACGTCCTCATACACCACGTCGCGACCGCAAGCACCGATGCTATCGTGACCGTGGTTCTGCAACAGATAGTTGTAGGACAGGTCGATCACGTTCTGCGGATACGGGGCGCCGCACATCGAGGCAAACACAGCCATCGGCTCGGCGTAGTTTTCCAGCTGACGCTCGGTGTTGAAGTTGGCCTGCTTCACATAGGTGCGGGCGGAGATGATCCAGCCCATCATACCGGAAACGGAGCCCTTGGTGAACGGCGCACGCATTTCGCCCTTCAGCACACGGGTGTTGGGATCGAACTCGTCGATGATGCCCTGTTCCATCTCTTTCAGCGTGCTGTGGAACACGTCGGCGTCGGGCAGCGCGTCGTTCAGATCTTTGATCATCTGCACTTCGCGGATGTCGGGGCAGGAGGAGTCGTGACCGCAGGACCAGAAACGGTGAGAGGTCGTCCAGTCGTCGTTCTGCTCACGGATGGCCTGCTCGGCACGCTCTTTGATGTTCTCTTTGTGATACTCGAAGTACGGGTGCGTGTACTGATAGTCGAGCTCGCTATAGTTTTCATCGACGAACTTGAAGATACCGTTGTTGTCGTTCCAGTGGAAGTCACGGATACCTTCGTTGGGCAGGTTGTAATACACCGGACGCTGCACGATGTACCAAATGTTGTAACGCGGACGTTTGCCGAGACGCGACGCATAGATGCGGGTGCCGTCCGGGCTCTCCCAGAAGAATTCGGAGGTCGGCGCTTCGTACTCATTCAAGCCGCGATAGAAGGACGCGAAGTGAATGTCGAAGCCGTCATAGATCTGCGGCAACTGGGAAATCTGACCCCAGCCGAAGGGGGAGTAACCGGTCTTGCTGACGCCGCCCATTTCCTTGCCGATCTTGTGACCGAGCAGCAGGTTGCGGATCAGGGATTCGCCGCCGACGGTGAATTCGTCCGGCAGGCAGAACCACGGGCCGATACCGATGCGGCCTTCGCTGACCAGTTTCTTGAATTTCTCTTTCTTTTCGGGATAGATCTCAAGATAATCCTGAACCGGCATGGTCTGCGAGTCCAGATGGAAGTGACGGAACTCCGGATTCTTCTCCAGAATATCCATCAGCATGTCCAGCATGTAGCCGAGCATGTACTGCGTTCTCCGCGCGGAGAAGCGCCATTCTCTGTCCCAGTGCGTGTTGGAAATAAAATGGCACTGGATTTTTTTGTCTGCCATACAATCCTCTCCTATTCTTAAATTGTATTTTAGCCTTTGATAACCTTCATGATATCCGCGAAGGACTCTTCATAATACGTGCAGACCGCCTTGGTGCCGCTTTCGACGATGTTGCCGCCTGCGATACCGATAGTGGTGTAGCCCGCCAGACGCACCGAGCAGACGCCCGCACCGCTGTCCTCGATACCGACCACGTGGTTGCGATCCGCGAAATCCGCGCCCAGACCGACGATGGAGGTTTCGGAATACAGCCACGGATGCGGCTTCGGCGACAGCTCACCCAGCGTACCGACCGAGCCTTTGCGCAGCGGGAAGCCAGCGGAGATGATGGCATCGTAGAAATCCTTGGGATCGCCCATGCCCAGCGTCTTGAACGCGGACAGGATTTCCGGCCACGCCTTTTCGTACAGACCGGAGGTCACCAGACCGATCTTGATGCCCATGCTCTTCAGTTCGAGCAGGAAATCCTTCACGCCGACAGTGGGCGTGAACGCACCGTCTTTGCCGCGACCGGCCATGATCTCTTCCATCTCACGATGGGTATGTTCAAAGTAGTAGTCACGCGCTTTGTCGAGCGAAGCGCCGGGGCAGTATTTGTCGATGCAGTATTGCAGGTGCTCCGACACGCTGTGACCGGACACAAAGGGGATGTCCGCCTCTTCCAGCTCGAATTTCGGGTTGCCGAGCAGGCTCGCGATGCTCATTTGGATGATCCAGATCCAGAACTCCTCGCTGCGCACCGTCGTGCCGTCCAAGTCCATCAGAACAGTCTTGACCGGACGCTCCATGTTGACAGGATACACCGGATAGTACACCGGATAGGCAATGGAGGATTTCACGCAGGCGAGCGTATGATCGCCGAACGAAACAAACTCCACTTTCTTGTCACCGGTGGTCACAATGTCCACGACCCCGTTTTTACCGGTGGTGAATTTGCCATCGGAGGTTTGGGTCAGCAGATCAAAGCCGCTGTCCGCGCCCACATCGCCGAGATCGGGGATATGAATGATTCTGTCCAAGCTCATGTAAATTACAACTACCTTTCTTGATATAGCATTCAGTAGTCAGTATACCAAATTTAGGAGAAATAGGCAAGCCCTATTTCCAAAAAAAATAACGGAAAAAATTGCAAAAATAGACTGTCCTCAACCGCAAATGCTAAGCGGCTTGCACAATTTTCATTCGGGGCACGTGCCCGCCGCCGCGTTTACACATCCGTCCGCACTATGCCGTCGGTGAGATCGGTGCCGCAGGGAAGCGGCTCCGGAAGCGTCAGCGCGTACAGATCCGATGCGCGTGCCTCTAACTCCCGAATCGCGCGACCGCGGTCGTCCAGCAACGACTGCTGTGACACGCGCGTCAGCAGCGGCAGCCGCATTCCCGCCTGTTTGGCGGCAGTCAGAATTTCACGTCCGCGTTCGTTCATCCCCAGTACGCGGATATAGGGCGGTGTGCCGCTCGCCAACGACGCGGGCAATCCGAGCGCCGCCGACCAGATCAACCGCCGGACACGGGTGAGGGGATAGCGGCGGGTTTTGATCAGTTCGACCAGTTGCGGCAGGGAGGTCGCCTGCCGAATGGCGGTATACAGCCGATTTTCCAATCCCTCCGAAACGCCGGCAATCTGCGCCAGTTCGTCCGGCGTGCGGGTGCGCAGCAACGCCAGCAGCGCCCGCTCCGCCGCTTGTTCGTCGGCGGGCGCGTGCCGTTCCGCCATGACAGCGGTCATGCGGTCGTAGCTGTAACGGGGTAAAAACGGCGCGGCGTTTGACCAGTGTTCCTCGCGTGCCAGCGTGCGCAGATACGAGGCGGACGCCATGTCGCCGATGGGGTAGAGTGCGTCGTGTTCCGCACCGTTTCGCGGGATGGTGAACGGGCGGATGGACGAGCCGCATGCGTGCAACGCTTTTATGTACTCTATACCTAATATATTGTTAGGGCTGTTCAGCAGCGCGGCGGTCTTGGCGTTTGTCGTTTCCGCCAGCGCTTTCTGCTGCGCTTCTGCGGCGGATACCCCGTTTTCCATGCGGTATTTGACAAGCTGAAGATACCGCGGCTGTTCCATGGCGACCGCCGCTTGCTCCAGCGCCGCCGTGTCGCCGCATTCGCTGCCGAAGCTGAGCGTGTCCACGCAACCAAGCGCTTCCAACAGCGCAACCGCCCCGCGGGCAAATCCTTCCGCCGAGGTCAGTACCCACGGCAACGGCAGCTCCAGCACCAGATCGACGCCGCCTGCCAGCGCCATGCGTGTTCGCTCCGTTTTCGGCAGCAAGGCGGGTTCACCCCGCTGCACGAATTGACCGCT
>CAJKXG010000063.1 GCA_905203795.1 uncultured Oscillospiraceae bacterium
ATTAGCGAAAACTGCAAAAATCGATTGCTTTCTTTACGGAAATATGCTACGCTCATTACGTAGATTTTACAAAACGAAAAAGGAAAGGTGCAGAACGTGGATTTATCCCTCTCGTTTTTTCTTCAGCAGATGCTGTCTAACCCCATACTGGCCGTGACGGTTGTGTTGACATTGGGCGTTATTTTTGTCAATGGCTGGACAGATGCCCCCAACGCCATCGCCACCTGCGTGGCGACACGCGCGCTCACGCCGCGGACGGCGGTGCTGATGTCGGCGGTGTTCAATTTCATCGGCGTGTTGGCGATGACACTGCTCAACGCAACGGTGGCGATGACCATCAAAAACATGGTCAACTTCAATGGGCGCAACGATCAGGCGGTGATCGCGCTGTGTGCGGCGCTGTTTGCCATCATCGTCTGGGCGGTGGCGGCGTGGTATTTCGGCATCCCGACCAGTGAAAGCCACGCGCTGATCGCCGGTCTGTCCGGCGCGGCGATTGCGCTGCACGGCGGCTTGGAAGGCATCAATGGCTCGGAATGGGTTAAGGTGCTGTACGGATTGGTGCTGTCCACGGTGCTGGGCTTTGTGATGGGCTTCCTCAGCACCAAGCTGACCGAGGCGGTCTGCCGCAACATGGATCGCCGCAAGACCACGGGCTTTTTCAAAGGCGCGCAGATCGCAGGCGGTGCGGCGATGTCCTTTATGCACGGCGCACAGGACGGACAGAAGTTCATGGGCGTGCTGATCCTCGGCATGGTACTGGTAAACGGCGGGGATTCCACCGGCGAAGTCGCCCTGCCGATCTGGATGATGATCCTGTGTTCTGTCGTCATGGCGGTGGGCACTTCGATCGGCGGCTATAAGATCATCAAAGCGGTCGGCATGGACATGGTCAAGCTGGAAACGTATCAGGGCTTTTCCGCCGATATGGCGGCGGCGGGCTGCCTGCTGTTGTCGTCGGTGTTCGGCATTCCGGTCAGCACCACGCACACCAAAACCACCGCGATCATGGGCGTGGGCGCGACCAAGCGATTGTCGGCGATCAATTTCGCCGTGGTCAAGGATATGGTGCTCACCTGGGTGCTGACATTCCCCGGCTGCGGGTTGATCGGGTATCTGATGGCCAAATTGTTTATGTTTATATTCTGACGGAGGTTGAACGATCATGGCAAAAAAGGACACGTATTATTTTGATACCTTCACGGCGTGCGCGTCGCTGTCTTGCGATGCGGCGCGGATGCTGTATGAGGTGCTGACACATTACGATGTGCGCAATATCGAGAAAAATGTGGCGACGCTGCACCAGATCGAGCATCAGGGCGACCAGAAAAAGCACGATCTGCTGGCGGAACTGGTGCGCGCATTCATCACCCCGATCGAACGGGACGACATTGTCAAGCTGGCGCACACGCTGGACGATGTGACCGACGCGGTGGAGGATATCCTTATTCATATGGATATCACGCGGGTGACGGTGATCCGTGAGGACGCCATCGCATTTGCCGAACTGCTGATCCGCTGCTGTGAAGCGCTGCACGATCTGATGAAGGAATTCGGCAATTTCAAGCATTCCAAGCGCATTGAGGAGATCATCATTCAGATCAACGCGCTGGAAGAGGAAGGCGACAAGAAATATATCGCCGCCATGCAGACGCTGCACACCACCTCGACCGACCTGATGGAGGTCATCGTGTGGCGCGATATCTACAAAGCCTTTGAAAAGGTGTGTGACGCCTGCGAGCACGCGGCGGATATCGTCGAGAGCGTGGTCATCGGGAACATTTGATGGAGCATACAAAACGAGCCAACCGATTCGGTTGGCTCGTTTGCTTGTGGTACGCTCCCTGCTATGCAGGGGGGTCAGACCTATGAGTGAAAAAAGAGACCAAAAAGAGAGGTCAGCACCCTTTCTCCGTATGGTTGACTTGCAGAATAGGATACGCTATAATGCACCATGGGATTCAGGAGAAGGAGTGTTTGAGGTTATGAAAAAATGGATCAGTCTGTTGCTGGTATCGGTGCTATTGCTCACATGCGGCGGCTGTATCCCCGTTTCCTATGGCAATCGGGATGTTACTCCGGCATCAAGTTACAGCACATACTCGCGTGTAACCCTCCCCACCATGCCGACCGGCACGTATGGGACGCCGGCATCCACGACCGCCGATACGACGCGGTATTCGTACACCGCAACCACGCGGTATACCGCCTCATCCGATACAACACGATATACTGTTCCGCCATATACGACGCGCTCTACGAAAACAACAACAACTGCCAAGCCAACGACCAAGCCGTCCTCGTCGTATACGCGTTTTACCTCGCTGACCGCGCTGCGGGATTACATGAATGCCCAAAAGGACTCCCATATCCTGAAGTTTTCCTTTGAGTATACCGGCAATACGCTGTCCGCGCGAACCGTTGCGCAGATGACGAACGCGTGCTATATTAACCTGAACCAAACAGGCACAGTATACACCGTCACTGTCACGGAGTACCCCGGCGACCGTATTGTTGACGCGTATGTCAGCGGCGATTCCTCCAAACTGACCTCCGATGAGCGCGCGGCGATGAACAAAGCCGTGCAAATGGTGAATCAAGCGAAGGCACAGACCCCCGATACCTTTGAACTGGAGGTGCTGCTGCACGATATGCTGTGCGATCAGATCACCTACTATAACGACAACAACAATTTCAATGACCCGAATCGTGTTCCCCGCAATTTGACAGTGATCGGTGCGCTGTTGGATGGAAAAGCCAACTGTCAGGGATACACCGACGCGTTCTACACACTGGCGTCGATCGCGGGCTTCAAAGTGTCCCGCATGAGCACCTATTCGCCGGACGACCTGCACATGACCAATACCGTGTACCTGAACAACGCGTGGTATGTGGTGGATGTGACCTATGACGATGACGATAACGGCGAACGGAATTATCGGTTGTTCAATGCGGGCGTGGATATGATTCGCGAGTACACATGGGACGCGGAGAAGGAAGTACATCCCATCGCCAAAACCAGTGGAGTGGCGTATTATTATCACTACACAGACAGCGTGTACACCTCCATGCAGACCATGGTCAATGATATTGCCGCCGCGTGGTCGAGCGGCAGGACCACCATCCGCGCCATGCTGCGGAACAACACCGACGGCGATGCGATGAATGCGCTGCTGAAAAGCGTGTTGGATCAGACGGGAAAGCCATACAGTTATACATACTGGTATTACGAAAACGACCGTGACACCTTCTACACGGTGAAGTTCAAGTAAGTCAAGACAGACGGCTTTGAGATGTAACCGAAAAGACCGCCCAAACTTTCGCTTGGGCGGTCAAAACTTTGTCCGGCGGATCAGTTGACGACGACCAGATCTTTGTTGTCCTCTTTGTGCGTCTGATGATGGAAGGTGGGTACCAGCTCGCTGAGCATCTGCACCGTTTCATCGGAATTGTTGCTTTCCGCGCAGGCGCGCAGCCGCGTCAGCCGATCCTCAAAGGTGGCGTTGTCCACCGCGATCTGATTGCCGATGAAAATTTTCTTATTCGACGTGGATTGCAAGCCTTCCTCCGCCATCAGCAGTTCCTCATACAGCTTTTCGCCCGGACGCAGACCGGTGAATACGATCGGCACATCCGTATACGGTTCTTTGCCGTATTGGCGGATGAGGTTTTCCGCCAACGTGAGGATCTTGACCGGCTTGCCCATATCCAGCACGAAAATCTCGCCGCCTTTGGCGAGCGCGCCCGCCTGCAACACCAGTGAGACCGCTTCGGGAATGGTCATGAAATAGCGGATGATATCGCGGTGCGTGATGGTGACCGGTTTGCCGTTTTCGATCTGACGGCGGAACAACGGGATAACCGAACCGTTTGAGCCGAGCACGTTGCCGAACCGCACGGTGGCAAATTCGGTATGGCGGCTGTGCTGCGCCTGATACTGAATCACCATTTCGCAGCAACGCTTGGTCGCGCCCATCACATTGGTGGGGTTGACCGCTTTGTCGGTGGAGATCAGCACAAACTTGTCCACACCGAATTCATTGGCGAGCGACGATACGTTGTAAGTGCCGCCGACATTGTTTTTGACCGCTTCCTCCGGCACGGTTTCCATCAACGGCACGTGCTTGTGCGCGGCGGCATGGAACACGATCTGCGGACGGTAGGTGTCAAAGATCAACCGCATTTTATCGTAATCGCGCACCGAGGAGATGAGCGTGACCAGATCCAGCCTGTCGCCGTGTTCCATTTTCAGTTCTTGCTGGATCTCATAGGCGTTGTTTTCGTAAATATCCAAGATGATCAACTGCTTCGGTTCGTAGCGCGCGATCTGACGGCACAGTTCCGAGCCGATCGACCCGCCGCCGCCGGTCACCATACACACCTTGCCGGTGACCAACTTCCGAATGTCGTGGTTGTCGAACGTGATGGGCGGACGCCCCAACAGATCCTCCATGCGGATATCACGCATTTGCGGAAGCAGATTTTCGTTCTCTTTGAACAGCAACTCGCCGATATACGGGATCACCTTGACCGCCAGCCCGGTCTCCTCGCAGATCGACAAAATCTGCTGCCGCTCTGTTTCAGGGAGGGAGGGGATGGCGAGCATGATGCTTTCCACTTCATATTCCTTGCAAAGGCGGGGGATATCCTGCGTCCTGCCCGCGATGGGTACCTGATGCAGCTTATTGTGCAGTTTGCCGGTGTCGTCATCCGCTATGCAGACAGGCCAATATTTGCGCGGCGGCGCGCCGTTTTGCATTTCGCGAATCAGTGCGGCGCCGGCTTCGCCCGCCCCGATGACGAGGGTGCGCTTGCCCGCCTCCACATGATTGATGCCGGTCAGACTCAAAAAGGTGCGGCGGAACAACAGCCGGAACAAGACGATGCCGATCATGGCGATCAATATGTATTCCGCCCAGAACAGCAGCGGGAGAGGACGCTCCACCAACAGGCACACCAAGGCGGCGATGCCCAGCCCGATGACCGTGCCCAGCACACAGGACAGATAATCCCGCAGGCGGAAAGTGCGCCACAGTTTGGTGTATGCATTGCAGACAAACAGCCCCATATACCCGAAAAAGACGCTCAGCAAGATGCCGAGAAACACGCGCTGTGTATTGGGCATGGTGTAGGCGGGAAAAAGATTTAAAACAAAATTGGCGATGATACCGGCGATGCATAATATGAATACATCTGCCAGCATCAGTACGATTTTACGATAATTCAGCTTCTTCCACATGCTCATCCTGCGACCCCATTTGTTCCATCTTCATTCAAATTCATGATATATTCCCAAATCATTTATTATTTTATCGTATTTCGACAGGAATGTAAATACATTTTCTTATAAAAAAGGCGAATAAAACGCAGGGAAATATTGGACGAATGGACACAATATCCTCCCAAGCGCAAAAACGGCGGTGCGGTTTGGCAACCGTACCACCGTTTTGTGATGCAGAGAATCTCTTGAGACCCGTAGAGAAAACGCTTACTCCGCAAAGCCGGAATCGACAAGCTCGACCAGACCGTCCACCGCTTCGCGCTCATCCGCGCCGTCGGCGATGATGCGGATGGTGTTGCCGCCGTGAATGCCCAGAGACAGGACGCCGAGCAGGCTCTTCGCGTTCACACGGCGCTCTTCTTTTTCCACCCAAATGAAGGACTTGTACTCGTTTGCCTTCTGGATGAAGAAAGTGGCAGGCCGCGCGTGCAGACCGACCTGGTTCTGAACCAAAACGTCTTTTACGTACATCGAAAAAACTCCTCTCACTCACTTCAGATTACCAGTTGCGATTCTCGGGCAAACCCCGAGAGAATGATCAACACCAGCGTGGCGCACAGAAAAAAGGGAAATAGGAACAAGCGTGTCCAGCGCCCACGTCGTATGCTCCTATTATATCACAAGAATATGCGTCGTCAATCGTCTTTGTCCGCGAAAATCGAGAAATTTCGTATTTTTGGTTCTCTGCCCTATTTTCCCCTTTTGAAGAATTCCTCTTTTGGGTATTCTCACAATATCGGTGAATAACTTTTATACTAATTGCGGTGTGCCAACCGTGCCCGATGGCGGCATCATAAAAAAGGCAGCCGACGAGCCAAAGACCCGCGGCTGCCTTTTTTGCCCTTCTGACCGAGACCGCAAACGCGGTTTTCCGAGGGCAGGACCGATTTATGGGGTTGTGCGGACTTCCAGTCCGATCGCCGCCACGGGATCGACCGTTTTGCCGCCGGACTGCACTTCCAGATGCAGATGCGGCGCATCCGCCGATTCGCAGGGGATGGTGGTCACGGTGGCGAACACATCGCCCACCGACACCCTGTCGCCCTTGGCGACGCCTTTCAGCAGCACGCCGCGGTAGATGGATTTGACGCCGAAGCCGTGGTCGATCACCGCCGTGCCGCCCCACAGCAGATCCTCGTCATACGAGACGATCTCGCCGTCTGCGACGGCTTTGACATCCTGTCCCGACGCGGCGGCAAAATCGGTGCCGTCGTGGGTGCGCCAGTCCGCCATGGTTTCGGAATACACCGGCTCGCCCTTGCTGTACGCGCGCAATACTTGATTGCCGACCGGCAGCACAAACAGCGGCTTGGCGGCAGGCGCGGCGATGGTGGTCGTGGTGGTCGTGGGAGCGGCGGTCGCGGTGGTGCGCAGATCGGGCACATCGTGTACCGGCTGTTCCACCGCACGCGTCGCCGTGGTGGTCGTGACGGAGGGGGCAGTGGTGCTGCCGCCGCCCTCTTTTGTCGTGGGACGTGTGCCCGCATACGTGCCGATCGCCACACCGCCGATGGCCAGCAGGCACACCCCCAGCGCGGCGTAAAATCCCCATTCCTTGTATTTCTTTTTGTTTTTTTGATCCGCCATTGTTGCACGATTCCTCCGTTCTGAATCATCTTACACCTCTATTGTGGACGGATTTGCGCAGAATATGCCGGTGCATAAAAATTTTATGCACCGGCGGGCAATAAAAAAAGACGCACAAGCGTGCGTCTTGCCAAGCGGATCATTGTTTTTGATGCTGGATATGATAGGCCATGCGGGTGACAAAGGCTTCCGGCAGCAGTTTTTGCGCCGCGTGCGTCAGTTTCATGAGTGTGCCCGGGATGATGACGCGTTTGCGGCGGAACATGCCGCGCAGCGCCTGATCGGCGACGTCGGCGGCGGACAGCGGCGGAGCG
>CAJKXG010000064.1 GCA_905203795.1 uncultured Oscillospiraceae bacterium
ACGCCCCTGCCGACGACGATTTTCACAGCGATACCAATAGACAGGTCGCCGGTGTCGAGGAAGCGGATGTGCTCAAGACAGACGGTCGCTACCTCTATATCCTGCGGGATGCCGATCTGAAGATTCTCCGTGCCGACGGCACGGATACCGCTGTCGTGTCAACGATCAATTGCACCTTGTTTGACGGAAAACCCCAGAATGGATTTCTCTCGCCGTTGGAATTTTATCTGCGGGGCGATCGTCTGGTCGTGATCGTCCGCTATTCGCCGTATGGGTTGTCCGACGCGGATGCGTTTGATCAGATCATGTCCTGTACGTATGCGCTGGTATACGACATCGCCGACCGCGCGCATCCTGTTTTGCTCGAACAATTTGCCCAAAGCGGTCAGTATATGACGTCCCGCATGATCGGGGATATGCTGTACACCGTTTCCCGTTACACGGTATTGGCGGATCGGCTGGAGGAAGAGCGGGGGACGACCTATGTGCCGCAGATCTCCGGAGGCGGGAAGGACGGTGCGATGGCGGCGGCGGATATTTGTCTGCCGGAAACACCGCCGAACAAGGAATATACGGTGATCACAGCGGTGACGATACAGGGGCAGCCCGCGCGCGTGTCGCAAAAAGCGACCTTTCACCATACGGAAACGGTCTATGTCAACCAAGAGCACATGCTGCTCGCGTCTCCGCGCTGCGAGGAGACGGGCGAGGGGGGCGCACGGTCTTTGCACACGTATACCGATCTGCAATTGTTCCGATTGCAGGACGGGCAGCTCACCGCCGCGGCGACTGCCGAAATCGAGGGGAGACTGCTCAATCAATTCTCCGTCGATGAATACGAGAATCATTTCCGTTTGGCAGTTCACCGTTACTCCGACGAAACGGTCGATGGGGATTTCAGCTCCCACAGCGACACAGCGGTGTATGTGCTGGACGATGACCTGCGCTTGACGGGCAGTTTGACCGGCATTGCCGCGGGAGAATCGATGCAGTCCGCCCGCTTCGACGGCGGGATCGGGTATCTCGTGACGTTTTTGCGGACCGATCCGCTGTTCACGGTCGATCTGTCCGATCCGACCGCCCCGAAGCTGCTCGGCGAACTGAAAATCCCCGGGTTTTCGGAATATCTGCATCCGTTCGGCGACGGTTTGCTGTTTGGGTTGGGAAGAGCGGCGAACGAGGACGGACGGGTGACGGGGATGAAATTGTCGATGTTCGATGTATCGGACAAGGCGCACGTGACCGAGATCGCGACAGAGGAGATGCCGGACACGGATTCGGAAGCGTCGTATAACCACAAGGCGATCGTCATATCCGTGGAGCGGGGACTGATCGCATTCCCCGATTCGCAGGGGTATCGCCTCTATCACTATGACGCCGAAGAGGGCTTCCGTTTGCAGGTGAAGGTGACGATCGCAAACGCCTGGGAGCAGCAGCTTCGCGGCGCGTATATCGGGGACAGTTTTTACGTGTGCGGATCGGATGCAATCACCGTTTACGACATGGCAAAAGATGGAAAATCCGTGGAAATTCCGCTAAATTGACAGAATTTATGAAAAATCCCTTTACTTCTCGGGAAATTTCCTGTATACTGTTTCCTATTAGGAGGGATTTTTGTGGAGATTTTTATCACCATGGCGATTTACATGCTGGTTGTCATCGGCATCGGCGTGTTCTTTGCCAAACGATCGCAGGCCAACACCGAGAACTATTTCCTCGGCGGGCGGTCGCTCGGCCCGTGGGTCGCGGCCATGAGCGCGGAAGCCTCGGATATGAGCGGCTGGCTGCTGATGGGTCTGCCGGGCGTGGCGTTTTGGTGCGGCATGTCCGACGCCATGTGGACGGCGGTCGGTCTGGCGCTCGGTACATACATTAACTGGCTGCTGGTGGCACGGCGGCTGCACAACTATTCCATCGTGTCGGGCGACGCGATCACCGTGCCGGATTTTCTCAGCAACCGCTTCCACGAGAAAAAGAAAGTGATCCTCAGCCTGGCGGCGCTGTTTATTCTGGTGTTCTTCACCGTGTATGCCGCCAGTTGCTTCGTCACCTGCGGCAAGCTGTTCGGTACGCTGTTTAATCTGCCGTATCACTGGATGATGCTGGCGGGCGCGGCGTTCGTGGTGATCTACACGTTCCTCGGCGGCTTCCTCGCCGAAAGCGCGTCGGATTTCATGCAGTCGGTCGTCATGATCTGCGCGCTGGTCGCGGTGGTGGGCTTCGGCTTATACCATGCGGGCGGTATCGGCGCCGTGATCGAAAACGCCAAGTCGATTCCCGGTTTCTTCTCGGCGACCTCCATCGCGTCGCCCACGGTGAACGAAGCCGGTACGCAGCTCGTTGAGGGCGGCAAAGCGGTGTTTGGCGAAGCGGGCAATTACGGGCTGCTGACCATCATTTCCACGCTATCGTGGGGTCTCGGATACTTCGGTATGCCGCAGGTGTTGCTGCGCTTTATGGCGATCCGCCGCGGCAGCGAACTGAAGCGTTCCCGCCGTATCGCCACCGTGTGGTGTGTGGTCTCGCTGACGGCGGCTGTGCTGATCGGTCTGATCGGTCGGCAGTTGTTTGGCACGCACCCGGAACTGCTGTCCAAGAGCGGTGCGGAAAATGTGCTGATCGTGTTGGCGACTTCGTGGTTCCCGCCGGTGTTTGCGGGTATCGTGATGGCGGGTATTCTCGCCGCCACCATCAGCTCTTCGGATTCCTATCTGCTGATCGCCGCGTCCGCGTTTGCCAAGAATCTGTACGGCGGCATATTCCGCAAAAAGGCGTCGGATAAAGAAGTGATGTGGGTCTCGCGCATTGTGTTGATCCTGATTGCCGTCATTGGCGCGGTGATCGCGTGGGACGAAGAAAGCGTGATCTTCAAGGTGGTGTCCTTCGCATGGGCGGGCTTCGGCGCGACGTTTGGTCCGATCGTGCTGTTCTCGCTGTTCTGGAAACGCACCACGCGCGCGGGCGCAGTCGCCGGTATGGTGACGGGCGGCTGCATGGTGTTCATCTGGAACTTGCTGGTGCGCCCGCTCGGCGGTTTGTTCGATATCTACGAGCTGTTCCCGGCGTTTGTGCTGTCCTCTCTCGCGATTGTCGTGGTGTCGCTGTTGACGCCTGCGCCGTCCGAGGAGATTTGCAAGGAATTTGAAGCCGCAAAAGCCTATCAGGATTGATACATACACATAAAAACCGTCCTCTGCCGTATTGGACTATGCCAAAAACCACACATTGAAACAAGCGACCCCCTGTTGTAGAATAAAAACTACAACAGGGGGTCGTCACATATCAAGAAGTTATGTAAAAGTGGGGTCACTTCATCGGCTGATTGCTGTTATTTTGGTCTTAACGTTCAAGATATCGCTTCTTCTCTTTTGGAAGTATGTCCTTGATATATGCCTTTACTGTACGGTATACTTCATCAAACGGCGGCTTATCCACATCACCCGTAAAACGGAACTTTTCATAAGAGTGCCTTAAATCATCCGATCTGTGAAGAAAACCATGAAAGGCATCTAAGGTTTTACCGCTTCTTTTAAGTGTTTCAACAATGTTGGCGCTGTTAAATTCTAATACCTTTGAAATATAATACAGATCAACAACATCTTTGATTCTTCGAAATACCTTATCAGTAGATATGACGGAGACTTTATCGGCAATCATCTGCGACGGCGCTACGCCGCAAAACCGAAAACCCTCAATCTCATATATTTTTGTCGGGTAAACAGGTCGGTTTACATCAACATCCATTGTGAAAAGAATTTCATCGGTAGAAGTATCTTTAAGTTCAAATCCTGCTGAACGTCCTTCTCCGTACATTCTGTAAATGCCGACTTGCAAGGCGATATCGCTTTTGTCAATTGCTTTTTGTAATGATTCAACCATCTGCTCGGCTGACGGTGGGGTATCGGAATACCAGTTGGCATCAATATCTACGGTATGGCGTGTTTCTTCTGAGAATCCTGCCTCAAGCAAACAGGCTTTTAATACCATAGAACCCTTGAAGTTAATCGGAATACCGCTGTCATATATGGATTTCATTACTTGATACATCAATTTTTCTTCCGCTGTAATATCCATATAAATTCACCTCTCAATCTTCATAATAGACTATCGCTTCCTTCGCAAGCTTTTCAAATCTTTCCTGATATTCGGGGGATACGGATATACCTTCAAAGCTGTCGCCGTTAGCAAAATAGTATCGGCTGAGTGCTTCTGTAATGCCTTGCATATCCAGAATTGATTCATTTGCAAAGGCGTCGGACAATGTTCTGTTGAAGTCAGTAAAATTAAGTCCATTATTGTTTTTAACATAGTGTGGACTGATTTGATTTCCGAGCACAACCACACCGTTAAATCGGGCAACAGAGTCATTTCCGTAAACCCAAACAAGAAACTCGTCACTGCGTCCGCCAAAGGTGCCCTGGCACATAAGCGCCTCATCCAAAGCAAAAATAATCACGAACCGCCTTAAGCCAAGAAATTGCTCCTACATAGTTGCTTCTCTTAGGAAGGTCTTTCTTTTGTGGATTGTACTTCGGCAAAGTTGTTGTTTTGCGGTTAACCAAGTCCTTCTTCACTTGGCTTTCCAATAAATTAATTATATACTCCGGCGGTTTACGCACACCGGTTTCCCAGTTCTGAATTGTGCGAAAGGGAATATGATACCGTGCGGCAAATTCGCTTTGGGTATCCCCTAACTGTGATCGCATTCCACGAATATCCATATCTATCACCTCACTTGTATTATACACTCAATGAGTGTATTTGTCAATTGATTTTCAAGAAAAGAGTCTTAGGGGAAGTATTCTCCCAAAGAGCAATCGGCAAACTGCCGATTATGAGTCGGAACTTGCCGTACAAGTTCCCTGCTTATTATAATGAGACACACCCGGTAGGGCATAAAAGAAGCGGCTCTCAGGCACCGTGATTTCAGCGCATGTCTTCGCTGTACAGTACCGAAAACCGCTTTACGATGCTTTTTAAAAGTCTACATCGATTTGTATAATAAGTTACACAATCATGTAAAATTGAAGGAACCGGTGAGAGTACAGACCAGAGTCAGAATACAAAAGGACGCAGTATCAGTATTAATGACTTCAATCGTTCGATTTCTGATACTGTTAATTCGCTGTACGCGTTCCATTTGGTCTTTTGCAGTGATACCCTCATATTCCGCTAACCAATTGCAGGAAGATTTACTGGCGGATCAGATCACAATTAAAAAGTTTTATGACCCGTTTACGGGTGAGCCGGTGAACAACGGCAAAAAATAAGCCGCCCCTTTAGGGGCAGCTCGGAAACGTATGCGGTTGGTAGACCTTTCGGGCGGTTGTGACCGCCGCCAGTATCAGCCCCTTATAGGGGCTGTGCAAGTCACCGGCTACGTCGGTGGTCTTGACTATGTGACATCCGCACCGTGTTTGCGGTAGGAGGCGGGGGTATGCCCCGTCTCTTTTTTAAAAGAGCGGATAAAATTATTCACATCCGAAAACCCACAGGCGGCGGCAATGTGCGTGACGCTGTCGGTTGTGGTCAGCAGCAGTTGTCTGGCGTAGGACAGGCGGCTGAGCATGAGGTACTGTTTGGGACTGTAGCCTGTCCACGACCGAAAGCTGTGGGACAGATAGGACGGGCTGAGATACAGCCTGCCTGCCAGCTCGTCCAGCGAAATCGGCTCGGTGAAATGTGTGTCCAGATAAGCCTGCGCCCGCACCACCGCCTCGGGCAGCGGTTGCTCGGAGGAAGGAAACTGGTCGGGGCAGGTGCGGCGGCAGAGGATCAGCAGCAGTTGCAGCAGAGCGGACAGCCGCCGCTCGCTGAAAGCGCCGCCGGTGCGGTATTCGGCTTCGATGTCGCCGAGCAGGCGGTCGGCTTCCGCCGCGACGGCAGACAGATCAAACAGATGGCGGAAACCGGCGGGACGAGCGGAAAAGACGGCTTTCAGCCGCGGCTCGTCCAGACAGCGACCCAACTGCGAAGTGGTGAGCTGGATATATGTCCGCCGATAGGGCGCTTCCAAAATCTCCATGCTGTGTTCCTCCAGCTTGCTGATAATCAGCAGCGAACCGGCAGAGGCGGTATAGCAGGAAGTACCGATGCGAAAGCGCGCCGCTCCCGCATGGACGTATATCAGCTCGTAAGCGTTGTGAAAATGCGTTTCATAGGCGGAAAATCGATCGGAGCAGGTGCATTCCAAAAAAACGGATTCCATACGGCTGACCTCCTAATCAAGCTGGTTTTACATATTTTATCATAGATTTTGCCGACAATCAACCTTTTTTGTGTGATATGATGAATGTATAGAAAGGGGCGGTGGCTGTGCAGGTCGATACGCATTTGACGCATAAGACATTTTTTACAAAGTGTTTGGATACGTCTTTCCCCGGATTGCAGGGAATCGACGAATTGGCAAGACAAGGGCGGATGACCGAGGCGGAAGAGCAGTTCGGGCGGTTTCTTCGCACATTTTTGAATCCGGATGCGTATTTCGGTGCGGGATGGGACACCCGTTTCACGCCGCAGGAGTGGGCGGCCATGCCGCCGCGCGGCGGCTTGGACACACAGCCGTACGATTTTGTGTTGGATCATTCCGCCCGTTGCGACAACATCTCCCTGCCCGGCGAGACGACATGGGATGTGGCGCAGCGTGCCATGAAAGGACATGTGGTTTCCTGCTGGATCGAGCACGATTTCGGCGGCGAGATACAATGGGAACACGATCCCACGGGCGGCTATGGGGAATGGACATGGCAGCTCAACCGCCATTATGAGTGGGAAATTTTCGGTTACTGTTACGCCCATTCCGGCGATGAGACGTATGCGCGGGCGTTCCGCGACCAGATACTCGGCTTTATTCGGCAGGTGCCGGAGCCGGGCAATGTAAACGGCGGCGCTTCACTCGGCTGGCGCACGATCGAGATCGGCATCCGCTGCGCGCACAGTTGGCCCAACGCGATCCACGATTTTATCCGCTCGCCCTCGCTGTCCGATCACGATTGGACGTTGATCTTCAAATCCGTGTGGGAAAACGCCGATCGTTTGCGGCAGCATCCGTCCGCCGGCAACTGGCTCGCGATGGAGATGAACGGCTTGGCGCACTGCGGCGTGCTGTATCCCTTTTT
>CAJKXG010000065.1 GCA_905203795.1 uncultured Oscillospiraceae bacterium
AGCGACGTTTCACTGATGATGCCGGAAAGCGGAACGGTAAAATTCTTCGCCATAGGGGTCCTCCCTTTCTTGCCCGGGAATTTAATCCCAAATCCCCATAAGATTCCATGTTCTATTATACTGTATTTCTCCTCAAAAGAAAAGCACAATCTGCGCGGTTTTTCAAATTTTTCATATTTTTGTCTTGCACCGTACCGCAAAGCAGTGTAAAATGAAACCAAATCCATTTGTCCGAAGGGGGCTACCGTCATCGAGAAGCGACTTCGCATCGGGGAGTTCAACGATTCCTTCCCGCCGACCATCGACGGCGTGGCGCAAGCCGTCAAAAACTACGCGTATTATCTCCATCAAAACCATTGTGATGTGACCGTGGTCACACCTGCCTATAAAAATGTGGTGGATCGCTATCCGTTCGAGGTGTTCCGCTATCAATCCATTCCGCTGGACAGCCGCATCGGCTACCGCGCGGGCAACCCATTCAACCCCGAAACACTGGTGAAACTGCGCCGCAAGGAGTTTGATCTGCTGCACAGCCATGCGCCGTTCGCCTCCTCCATGCTGATCCACAACCTCAACCTGCGGCACAAGCTGCCGGTCGTGCTCACCTATCACACCAAATTTGAGATCGATATCAACAAGCGCCTGACAAGCGATGTGATGCGCAAAGTAGCCATGCGGTTTTTGCTGAACAACATCAACGATGCGGACGAGGTGTGGACGGTGACGGCAAAATGCGGCGAGGCGCTGCGCGGCATCGGCTATGAGGGCGACTATATCGTGATGGAAAACGGCACGGATTTCGCCTACGGCAAAGCCGACGAGGCACAGGTGGCGCAGCTTCGCGAGGCGTACGACATCCGCGACGAGGAATATGTGTTCCTGTTTGTCGGGCGCATGATGTGGTACAAAAACACGCGGCTGATCCTCGATGCGCTCAAGATCGCCAAGGCGAAGGGGCTGCCGTTCCGCTGCTTCATGGTGGGCAGCGGCTTCGACGCGGAGGATATCAAGGCCTATGCGGTGTCGCTGGGGCTGGAACGCGAGGTGGTGTTCCCCGGTCCGATCTTCGACCGCGAATATCTGCGCGTATTCTACAGCATGGCGGATATGTTCCTGTTCCCCTCCACCTACGACACCTCCGGCATTGTCGTGAAGGAAGCCGCCGCCTGCGATTGCCCTGCCCTGCTCGTGCGGGACAGTTGTGCCGCCGAGGGCGCGGAGCATCGGGTATCCGCGTTTTTGGCGGAGGAAAACGCCGCGTCCTGCGGCGAGGTGCTGCTGGACGCCTGTTCCGACCGCGAACGGCTGCACGCCGTCGGCAAAACCGCCGGCGAAAAGCTGTATTTGTCGTGGGAAACCGCCGTGGCGCGCGCCTATGATCGGTACCAATACATTCTGGAGCATTGGAAGGGCTGACACATGCAGACTTGTTATGAGCAACTGACCGCCGGCGGGTTTGACAACGCACTGGCGATGTTGTACGGCAAAGCCGCCGTCCCCGCGCAACGGGAACGATATGCCCGCGCAGTCGCTTCGTTCACCGATATGTTCGGCAAACGCGACCGCGTTTGGCTGCTTTCCGCGCCCGGACGCACCGAACTGGGCGGCAACCACACCGACCACAATCACGGGCTGGCGCTGGCCGGCGCTGTGGACATGGACATTATCGCAGCGGCCGCCCCCTCCGGCGGAAATCAGGTGCGCGTACACTCGGAAGGGTTCCCGACCATGACCGTCTCGCTGGACACGCGGGAGGTCGATCCCGCCGAGCGGGGAAAATCCACCGCGCTGATCCGCGGCATGGCGGCAGGCATGCAGGCGTTGGGACTGCCGATCGGCGGGTTTGACATGGTCACCGATTCCACCGTACCGAAAGGCGCGGGGTTGTCCTCCTCCGCCGCGTTTGAGCTGCTCATCGGCACGGCGTTCGACCACTTGTTCGGCGACGGCAAGCTGCCGCCGGTGACACTGGCACGCATAGCACAACACGCCGAGAACGCCTATTTCGGCAAACCGAGCGGACTGCTGGATCAGCTCGGCTGCGCGGTCGGCGGTGCGATCGAGATCGATTTTGCCGATCCGTCCGAGCCGCAGGTACAGGCGTTTCCGTTTCAGCCCGCCGATCACGGCTATCGGCTGTGCATCGTCAACACACGCGGCGATCACGCCAACCTCACAGACGATTACGCCGCCGTCACGCGGGAGATGCGGGCGGTGTCGCGGTCGCTCAAAGTGAAGTTTTTGCGGGAAACGAGCCGCGAAGCGGTATTGGCGCATCTGCCCATGCTGCGCCGCCGTCACGGTGATCGCGCGGTGTTACGGGCACTGCATTTCTTCGACGAAAACGAGCGGGTCAAGGCGCAGGCGGCGGCTTTGAAAGCGGATGATTTCGAGGCATTCCGCCGACTGGTCGCGCAGTCGGGGCGATCATCGTTTGAGTTTTTGCAGAATGTGTATTCCGTGCGCCATCCGAAACAGCAGGGCTTGCCGCTGGCGCTGTATCTGGCGCAATCGCTGCTCGGCGACGAGGGCGCGTGGCGCGTGCACGGCGGCGGCTTTGCGGGCACGACGCAGAATTATGTGCCGATCGACCGCATGCCCGCCTTCCGCAAAGCGATGGAAGCCGCATTCGGCGAAGGCTGCTGCTACGAGATGAACCTCCGTCCCGTCGGCGGGGTGCAAGTGAACATGGAAAAGTGAACCTGAGATTCACAATAGCAAGAAACACCGTGAGACAGTTGTCTCACGGTGTTTTCGCTTGCATTCATTCGACACATATAATGGATGGTGCGGGTAGCCGGATAAATCTTTTTAAGCAGCGCTTTCCAAAGCTGCCACTTTGTTTTGCATGGCCTGCTTCTCGCTGTTGTCCTGCCACCCTTGCATCAACTCTTTGACCTCGGCTATGGTGATATTCTCTTTCTCGTAATCCGCCAAGCTGTGTTCTTCCAGCCATTCATACGTATACAGCTTGCCGTTATGATATAATGCATAATCGTTTTTGAAGGTGCGGTTGACCAACGCCATATCGTCGGAATACAATATGTCGATCTCCTCGCGGGTAAACTGCGGACTGTCTTGCGCCGTGCCGTCCTCCTTATACAAAAGCACCTGCACGGCGCTCTCCTTCGGAATCTTCAGTTCCAAAAGGAAATTGCGAAGTGTGCATTCTTCGCCTGAGCGGGGACTCTTTTGATATTCCGATTCAAATTGCTTGGTCCAATCCTCAAAATCTGGCTTGGTTACAACCTGTCGCCATACAAAATCTGTGGAAACGCCCATGTATCTTGATTGATACGGATACCGCAGGTGATCCACACTGCCATCATCGACATAGGCCGTCGGTTCGGTCGTTTCAGTCGTCGTTGTGGTAGCGGCGGCAGTCGTCGTCGTTTGAGAAGCGGCGTCCTGCGAAGACGGCATTCCCTGCGGTGCCGTACATCCTGCAAGAAAAATGACGAGAAACATGGCAACTATGAGCGAAAAAACACGGTAATTGTTCATCACTGACACCCTTTCAAAATCATTATCCGACATATCATATACCGTCCGCCATTTTCTTTCAAATTTTACAACATCTGCATCAGACTCACCTCTTTCTGTCAAATTATATATTTCGCTTATGTATTTTGCATTTATAGTATATGCGAAATTCATTGATTTGTAAACGCTATATTTTAAAAAATATCACAAATTTGCTTTCAAATATTTGTGCACTAACACAGCAAAAAGGCGTTCCCGTAACGAGAGCGCCTTTTCGTTTATTCCTCATTCGGTATCCACAAAAACCGCTTCAGATCCACACGCCCGTCAGGGGTGAAGATCACCCCTTCCTCCGTGAGCAGCTCCCGTTGGCGGTTGCCGCCGCCGAACGCGAACGCGGGCGACACCTCGCCGAAGCGGTTGACCACACGAAAACAAGGGATATGCGCGGGATCGGGGTTGACATGCAGCGCGTACCCCACCACCCGCGACCAGTGCGGATTGCCCGCCAGCATCGCCACCTGCCCGTAGGTGGCGACCCGCCCGCGCGGAATGCACCGCACCACGTCGTAAATGCGGGCAAAGGTATTGGACGATGCGGATTTTTCTTTCATCATATGCTCCTTTTTCACTCAAAAGTGGCATTCCCGCTGTGGGAATGCCACCTTTCTTATGCGATCACTCCACCGGTGTTTCCGCCGGCGCTTCCGCCGGACGCTCGGTCGCGAGGAAAGAGGGGACTTGCAACCCCGCCATTTTGAACGTTTCGCTCAGCGGGGGGATGGATTTCATCATGCCGGAGAGAAAATTCGCCGTGGTGGGCGAACCGCCCTCGCCGTTCATGCTGTCCCACACCGTGATCTTGTCGATGTTGAGGTTCTTGACCGCCTCAACCTGAATCTTGGTCAGTTCTTCGATCTTATCGGTCAGCATCATCTGCACCGCCGCGTCGGCACTGCCCGCCGCCTTGACGATCTCGGCAAAGCCCTCCGCCTGCTTGGACAGAATCTCCTGAATACCGCGTGCCTGCGACGCCATCTTCGCAAAGATCGCGTCCGCTTCGCCCTGCGCCATCCGGCGCGTCTGTTCCGCCTGCGCTTCCGCTTCCAGCACCAAGCGCTCCTTCTCGATCTGCGCCTTGACGATGATATCCGCCTGCTGCGTCGCCAGTTCGCGCGCCGCACGCGCTTTTTCCGCCGCCTGCTCCGCCGCGTACGCTTCCTCGCGCGCTTTCGCTTCCGCCAGCTTTTCGGCGGTCACGGCGCGGCGCATGGCCTCCGCTTCCTGCTCACGCAGCGTCGCGTTGGAATCCGCGATGTTCGCTTTCGACTTGTTTTCGCCGTCCACCGCCGTCGCATTCGCCGCCGCGACCGACACGCGCTGATCGCGCACGGCGTTCGCTTCACCGATGGAACCTTCGCGGTTGCGCTCCGCCACCGAAATACGCGCTTCGTTGATCGCTTTTGCGGCGGCTTCTTTTCCGAGCGCCTCAATATAGCCCGATTCGTCGCTGATATCGGTGACGTTGACGTTGATCAGCCGCAGACCGATCTTGCGCAGTTCGCTTTCCACGCAGGAGGACACCGCTTCGAGGAACTTGTCACGGTCGGTGTTGATCTCCTCGATCTGCATGGTCGCGATGATCAGACGCATCTGACCGAAAATGATGTCCTTTGCCAGTTCCTGAATCTCCTGCAAACGCAGTCCCAGCAGCCGCTCGGCGGCGTTCTGCATCGTGCCCGGCTCGGTGGAGATCCCCACCGTAAACCGCGCGGGCACGTCGATGCGGATGTTCTGACGGGACAGGGCGCTCTTCAGATCGACGCTGATGGACATCGGCGTCAGATCGAGATATTGATAATCCTGCACCACGGGGATGACGAACGCCGCACCGCCGTGGATGCACTTGGCGGAACGCGCCGTGCCGTCCTTGTTCTGCCCGACTTTACCGTAGATGACCATCACTTTGTCGGACGGGCAGCGGCGGAAACGGGACAGAAACACCAGCAACAAGCTGAACAACAGCACCACGATGACGATGACAGCCGTCAGTGCCGACGGGGGAACGGAAATTGCCGCACGAATCATAACAAACACTCCTTTTTATATATGGATATACATCAGACCGGCTCAACCACCAGCACATGATTGTCGGTCACGCGAACCACCTTGACGGATTGACCGGTTTTCAGCGCGCCGGAGGGACAGATCGCATCCATCTCCGTGAAGCGCTCCTGCACCACCAAGGTCACCTTGCCCTTGCCGTTTTCCGCGATCGGCACATACACCTCGCCGATCACGCCCACCGCATTTTGCGGATCGAGATTGCCGCTTTGCTGCAAGCGCATGGACATGCGCAAAAACAGCGCCACCAGCAGCATCGCGCCAAACCCCGCCGCGATACCGATCAGCACACTGACCGTCGGATGTACGCCGAGATCCAGCAGGGCGATGCCGACCCAGCCGCATACGACCAAAAACGCAACGATCCCGCGCAGCGTCAGCATCCGCAGCCCGCCGATATGATCCGCACCGTCGTGGTCGTGGTCATGATCAAAATCGTGATCGTGGTCGAAATCATGATCCACATCGTGATCCACATCCGTTTCGCTGTCGTGTCCCAACCCGAACAGCAGCAGCAGCGTTTGCAGCACCAGAATCACCGTGGACGGGATCGCGATCAGATACAGCACCTGATGCAGCACATCCAGTGCCGTCCACCATGCCATCATGTAAAGCCCTCCTTATCTGCTGATTTCTTCATACAACATATCCGCCTGACGCATCAGCTCCGAAGCCTGCACGCTGAGCAGCATCAGCTCCAGCGCGTTCAGCAACCGTTCTTCTGCGTCCGCCACCGTGCGTTCATAGCCCTGCATGTGGCGGTCGATCAGCGCCACCAGTGCCTCGCGGGAGATGTCGCCGCCGTCCTGCCACTGGAAAATCGCGGCGCACAGCAGGCTGTACAGACGCGGGTCGGACAGGCTGTCGTCCGTGCGGTCGTCCACCCGCCCGTTGACATAAGACAGCAGCCGCGCGATCTTCTCCAATTGCATCGCACTGCGCAGCAGATTGATAATCAGAATGCGCGCCACCTGAATTTCCCCGTATTTTTTGTTGATCGGATTGGACACCCAGCCGCGCTTGACCCAGTTTTGGATGGTGGACGGCGACAGTCCCGTCATTTCCACCACCTGCGACAGCAGCAGCCCGCCGGCGGACACCGCAAAGATCGGCGACAGCACCGAAAACGCGTCGTCCGTCAGCTCAGGCGGACAGGTCAGCGTAGTGCCCGGCAATGTTCGCTTCATCGGATTCACCCTCTCTAAAAAGTTCGTGATATCGTTTTTCGAGTTCGATATCATTTTAACATGAGTTCACTTGAACCGCAACATTGCAGAGATGTCGTTTTTTCTAATTAGATCGCATTATCTTCTGTTTTCTTCTATTTTCTTCGTTTTTCTCCGTTTGTGCTATTTTTCGTGCCGTGCGCATAGGGTGTATCAAATCGGTAAAGGGGGCGGCGCTGTGTTGACGGTACTGCGGGTGCTGACCGTACCGCCGCTCAAAAGACGGCGGCGGCAGCGCCTGCCCGCGTGGGGTGAACGCCGCATCGTCATGCCG
>CAJKXG010000066.1 GCA_905203795.1 uncultured Oscillospiraceae bacterium
GTGGCTACATAGAGGTTGATGCTGTCCATAGCCGGATCTCCTTCCTCTGCTGCCCACGTCGGTGAAACAGCGGTTGTTATGACGATGGCGGTCATGACAACGGTCATGATTTTGAATAAAACAGATTTCACGGAAACGCCCTCCTTTGTGTCTCTTTTTTCAAATTCGGCTTGCATCTCGAGATAAAAATTGTATAATATGCTTATGGCATCAGTATACACGGTTTTGACCGTGCGTGGTATGGATATTTTAATCAAAAATATGGAGATTTTCACATGCAGATAAAGCGAAATCCTGTGATCATCAAGGGAACATATGATTTGCACATGGAGATTGGCGAGAGCGGATATGCGCGCACCGATCCGCTGCGCTGGCGGGTGGAAGGGGTGCGCATGCCGTTTTCGCGGCTGTATCTCGTCAAGGCGGGGGAGGGCTGGCTGCGAACGGACGGACAGACGGTGGTGATGCGACCGGGTTACGCCTATTTTATTCCCGCTGGACTGCCGCTCAGCTATGGCTGTGACGATTACGTGGAAAAGCTGTATTTTCATGTGCGGTTGACCAAGCCGGACGGCTATGATTTGGCGGAGGGCTTGTCCTGTTTTGCCGAATGCCCGATGGAGGAGGGCTGGCTGGATCGGATGATCGCCTTTTATCAGAGCGATCGCTGGATGGATGCGTTGGCACTGCAAGGCGGTCTTTATGAAATGCTGAGCCGCCTGCTGCAACAGTATCCGGTCAAACATCAGCCCATTCCGCTGTATTCGCCGTTGACGGAACAGACGATGCGGTATGTGCAGGAGCATTTGTCGGTGCGGTTGTCGTCGGGAGAGATCGCCGCGGCGCTGTTTGTGTCGCAAAGTGCGCTGTCCCGCACCTTTCGGCAGGAAACCGGCAAAACCATTCGGCAATATGTGGAGGATATGGTGTTTTCCAAGGCGCAAAAGCAGTTGCTGGAAACCGATCGGTCGCTGGGGCGGATCAGCGAGACGCTGGGGTTTTGCGATATGTTTTTTTTTCCCCGCCGTTTTCGTCAGCGCTACGGCGAGCCGCCCAGCGTCTACCGCAAGCGGCTCCAAGCCGAGAGTATGCTGCGACTGCCCGTAACGGAAGCATATTGACGTCAGAGACGTCAGAAATTTGATCATTCCACGAAATCCTTTGATTGCAGTATCGGCGACCGATTCCCAAAACTTCTTGACAAATCCGCGCATATTCGATACACTTATACAAAAGGAAACGTATTCACGCGCGCTGCATAAAAGCGGGTGTGAAAAAAGGGGAGACATACTATGAAAAAGCAAGCGATGGCATGGTTGCTCAGCGCGGCGATGCTGCTGTCGATCAGCGGTATGGCGGTCGGCGCGGCGGATCAGTGGCTGTACGGCGACGTGGACAGAAACGGCGATGTCGATTCCAGCGACGCGCGGCTGGCACTGCAAAGCAGTGTGAGCAAAGTGGATCTGGATGAGGTGCAAGCGATACTGGCGGATGTGGACGACAACCAGACGATCGATTCCAGTGACGCCCGCATGATGCTGCAATTTGCGGTGCAGAAGTTGGACGGTTTTCCGGCAGGTGACTATTATACCGTACCCGGAGAAGATCCGAAGCCGTCGGTGAAACCGATCTATCCGGAGGAGACCACGCCGAACGACGACCCCGATACGTGGGCGACCTATACGGCGGGCAACCCTGTTTTTACCAATATCTTCACCGCTGATCCGTCTGCGCATGTGTGGGAGGACGGTCGGCTGTATGTGTATGCGTCGCACGACATTTTCCCGTCCCAGGGCTGCGACCTGATGGATAAGTACCACGTATTTTCCACCGATAACATGGTGGACTGGGTGGATCACGGCGAGATTTTGTCCTCCGACGATGTGGAGTGGGGTCGCCCCGAGGGCGGTTTCATGTGGGCGCCGGATTGCGCTTATAAGGACGGCACGTATTACTTCTTCTATCCGCATCCGAGCGAGACAGACTGGGGCAATTCCTGGAAGATCGGTGTTGCCACCAGCGACAAGCCCGCGTCTGACTTTGAGGATCAGGGCTATATTACCGGTCTGCCCAGCAAGGATTTGATCGATCCCTGCGTGTTCCAGGACGATGACGGTCAGTTTTACATTTCCGTCGGCGGCGGCGGAAAATGCTATATCGGCAAGCTGAGCGACGATATGATGTCGGTCGTGGACGGCACGCTGCGCGAGCTGGATGAGCTGGAGGATTTCCATGAGGCGTCGTGGCTGTTCAAGCGCAACGGGTTGTATTATCTGATGTATGCGGACGGCAATTCCGGCGCGAACAACATGCGGTATGCGACGGCGGAATCGCTGGACGATATTTGGACCAATCGGGGCATTCTCCTTGAGCCGGTTTTGGATTGCGAGACAACGCACGGCTCGGTCGTGCAGTATCGCGGCAACTGGTATCTGTTCTATCACAACGCGGCAATCTCCGGCAACGGTACGCTGCGGTCGGTGTGCGTGGATGCGTTGGAGTTTAACGAGGACGGCACGATTAAAATGGTGCAACAGACCGAGACGAGTGTGCCGGCGGTCGGTCCCGCGTCCGAATCCACCGAGCATAACGGTTCATTGATCGTGGATGAAAGCAGCTATGACAAGTACACGGTCACAACGGAATATGCCGTCAAGGCGGAAAATGCCGGCGGCGGTGCGGGCTTTAAGGACGGTATCATTGAAAATCTGCATGTCAGCGGCTCTTATGTGGACTTTACCGGCGTGGACGGCGGAAAGGGCGGCAAGGCGCTGATCACCTTGACCTATTCCAGCGGCGGGCAAAACGGTTCGACCATGAAGGTGGACGCGTCCGGCGATACGGCGGGCGACGGATATTTCATGCGTGTGCCGAAAACCACGGGTTGGGGCGATTACAGCGGTAAGGCCTATTGCCTGGTCGATCTTCTCCCGGGCACGGATAACGTCATTCGGCTGAACGGCGGTATGGGCGGTGTGAACGTGCGCTCGCTCATGGTTTCCCTGCTCCCGCAAGAATAAGTTTCCTTTGCAGCTTTGCAATCCGCCGGCTCTCATTGACCAATGAGAGCCGGCGGATGTTCTTTTTTCGGGGGAATGTTAAAAAAATATGCAAGATTTAAAAAAGATACTTGCAAAATCGGGACGGATGGCATATACTATAAGGTGACGATAAAAGCAGAGAGCCAGATAAAGGAGTTTAGCAAGTATGATGGCATTGCAGGATATGACCAAGGCGCAGCTAACCGCCCGGTTGCAGGAACTGGACGCGCAGTACGCCGCGTATCGGGCACGTGATCTGAAATTGGATATGTCTCGCGGCAAGCCGGGACCGGAGCAGTTGAATCTGACGATGGATATGTTGGACAGCCTGCATTCGGCGGCGGATTGTGCGGCGGCGAACGGCGTCGATGTGCGCAACTACGGTATGCTGGAGGGTCTGCCGGAGGCGCGGGCGCTGTTTGCCGAGGTGCTCGGCGTCACGCCGGAACAGGTCATTGTGGGCGGTAATTCCAGTCTGAACCTGATGTTTGACTATATCGCTACCGCTTACGCCAAGGGTGTGTGCGGCGAGCAGCCGTGGTGTCGGCAGGGCGCGGTGAAGTTCCTGTGTCCCGTCCCCGGGTATGACCGTCATTTCGGCATCACCGAGTATTTCGGCATTGAGATGATCAATGTCCCGATGACGGCGGACGGGCCGGATATGGACATGGTGGAGCGGTTGATCGCCGATCCGCTGGTCAAGGGCATGTGGTGCGTGCCGATGTACGCCAATCCCACCGGCACGACCTATTCGGACGAGACGGTGCGGCGATTGGCGGCGATGACGCCGGCGGCGAAGGATTTCCGTATCATCTGGGACAACGCCTACTGTCTGCACCATCTGACCGATACGCCGGACACGCTGCTCAATTTGTACACGGAAGCGGCGGCACGGGGGCACGAGGATAACCTGATCATGTTTACCTCCACCTCCAAGATCAGCTTCCCTGGCGCGGGTGTGGCGGTGATGGCGGGCAGCCCTGCCAACATCGCGGATATCAAACGCCGCATGACGGTGCAGACGATCGGCTTCGACAAGCTGAATATGTTGCGGCATGTGCGGTATTTCCGCGATCTGGCGGGTATTCAGGCGCATATGAAGAAACACGCCGCGCTGATCCGTCCGAAGTTTGATGTGGTGCTGGATACGCTGGAAGCAAAGCTCGCGGGCAAGGGTGTGGCGTCGTGGCATCGCCCGAACGGCGGTTATTTTGTCAGTGTGGATCTGCTGCACGGCGGCGCGAAGGAAACGGTGCGTCTGTTGCGCGAGGCGGGTGTGGTGATGACCGGCGCGGGCGCGACTTATCCCTACGGCAACGATCCTGCCGACGCCAACATCCGCATCGCCCCGACGTATCCGCCGCTGTCGGAACTGCAAATCGCCATGGATTTGTTCTGCATTTGCGCGGAAATGGCGACGGTGCATGCGTTGCTTGCCGAATCTTAAGCGGCAAAACTGTATAAAATGTGAAAATTTCAGAGATAAGTGGTCGGAGTGATTGACAATTTCGACCACTTATATTATAATAATCAGTATTGGCGCGGCATGGCTGCGTGATTTTGACATTTGGAGGACAAGCCGATGAAGCGAACAGCAAGACCCGTATTCTTCATCGTGGCACTGTTGATTCTGGCATTGGGCTATACGACCTTCTTTGGCGTATATACCCACTATGGAGACAGGCGCGATACGATCATCCGAGGTGCGGCCGATATTCGGTTCGGCATCGATATCCGCGGCGGTATTGATGTCATCTTCGGACCGACGGATGAATCCCAAGCAGTGACGGAAGGACAGTTGGACGGCGTCAAGACCGTCATCGAAAAACGACTGATTGCCAACGGCGTCACCGATTACGAAACATATGCCGACCCAGCGAACAAGCAGGTCATCGTGCGCTTCCCGTGGAGCAGCGATGAATCCGATTTTGATCCGGCGGAAGCGATCAAGGAGATCGGTCAGACGGCACAGCTCGAGTTCCATATCGGTTCCGAGACGGATTCCGACGGCACGCCGACCGGCGATCTGGTGCTGACCGGCGACGATGTGGCGTCTGCGGAAGCCAAGACCATTCAGGAAGAGGACGGCACGATCTCGAATATCGTGTTGCTGACGCTGGAGGATAAAGGAAAACAGGCGTTTTCCGACGCTACCGAACAGCAGAAGGGCTCGGGCACGATTTCCATCTGGCTGGATGATCAGATGATCTCCAACCCCACGGTGCAAGAGCATATCACCGACGGCGTGGCGACCATTACCGGCTCGCAGAATTTCGCGGAAGCGAAAAACCTTGCCGATCTGATCAACTCCGGTGCGCTGCCCTTTGCCATCGAAGCCAAGAGCAACGGCGTGATCTCGCCCTCGATGGGTGAAAAAGCGTTGGATGCCATGGTGCTGGCGGGCATTGTCGCGTTTGCGCTGGTGGCGATCTACATGATCCTGTACTATCGTTTGTCCGGCTTTGTCGCCGTCATTGCACTGGTCGGGCAGACGGCAGGCGCGATCGCCGCCATTTCCGGCTACTTCGGTGTGTTCAACGGCTTTACGTTGACACTGCCCGGTATCGTCGGTATCATCCTGTCGATCGGTATGGGCGTGGACGCGAACATCATCACGTCCGAGCGTATCAAGGAAGAGCTTCGTTCCGGCAAGACGTTGGACGGCGCGATCAACAGCGGTTCCAAAAACTCGTTCTGGGCGATTTTCGACGGCAACATCACGGTTATGATCGTCGCGGCGGTGCTGATGGGCGTGTTTGGTCCGTCCGGCAGCTTCTGGGGTACGGTCTTCAGCCCGGTGATGCGTTGGTTCCCGGTTTCGACGACCGGTGCGATCTATTCGTTCGGCTACACACTGTTTGCCGGTGTGATTTTCAACTTTATCATGGGCATCTGGGCGTCCCGCGCGATGCTGAAATCGATTTCGCGGTTTAAGTTCTTGCGCAAACCGTGGCTGTATGGAGGTGAGCGGGCATGAAAAAGCAGATGAATTTTGACTTCATCGGACATCGCAGGATTTTCCTGATCATCACGGCTTGTGTGTTCGCGGTAGGGATTATTCTGAACATCATTTTCGGCATTTCCATGAGCGTCTCCTTCAAGGGCGGCACGCTGATGCGGTATAGCTATACCGGCGAAATTTCCGAATTGGCGCCGATCCAGCAGACGGTCAAAAGTGTGCTCGGCGATGCGGCGGACGTGTCCATCGAATCCGCCAACGACACCGACGTGCTCAGCATCACACTGACCGATACGGTGACGATCGAGCAGCAGGAAAAGCTGATCGATGCGCTGCAAAAGGATCATGCGTCTTATGAATTCAAAGAATTCAGCATCAACACGCTGAAGGCTTCGATGGGTAAGCTGTTCTTTGTCAAGTGCCTTGTCGCGGTCGCATTGGCGGCGCTGTTCCTGCTGATTTATGTCGGGCTGCGTTTCCGCAAGATCGGCGGTTTGTCGGCGGGCGCGATGGCGCTGCTGGCGTTGCTGCACGACTTGTGTATTGTGTATTTCACGTTTGTGGCGTTCGGCATCCAGTTGGACGACAACTTCGTGGCGGTCATGCTGGCAATCCTCGGTTACTCGCTGAATGATACCATCGTTGTATACGACCGTATTCGTGAAAATCGCGGCCGCATGAAGGACGCGCCGATCACCGAGATCGTCAATACGAGTCTGAACCAAACCTTCGGTCGCACGCTGAATACCAGCATTTGTGTGGCGCTGGCGATCGGCACGGCGGCGGTGTTCGCCATCGTGCTGCGGATGGATACCATCACCAGTTTCGCGGTGCCGATGCTGTTCGGTGTGGTCGCGGGCTTCTACTCCTCCGTCTGCCTCACCCCGTCGCTGTGGGCGCTGTGGGCTGAGAAACGACAGGCAAAGAAAAAAGCGTAACAGACAAGTCCCATGGCAACGCCATGGGACTGGTTTTATCCAATGAAAGCCAGCGTCGTTTAGACGCTGGCTTTTGGCGTGAACGCACAGGTGGTTTCCGTTTCATCCCGCGTTTTCCAGTTCCTCCCGCAGGCGCTTGATGATCTTCTTTTCCAGCCG
>CAJKXG010000067.1 GCA_905203795.1 uncultured Oscillospiraceae bacterium
CGCCGCCACCGCCGGCGCGACCACGACCAACTGGGGGCTCAGTTTTCCCAAAGAGGGTCAGCCGCCCATCGGCAATGCCTCTGCCGCCGCGCTTGCCGCCTACGACAGCTATTATGTCGGCAACACGCAGGAAAAGGTGATCTACCTCACCTTTGACGCGGGCTTTGAAAACGGCTGCACCCCCGCCATTCTCGACGCACTGAAAAAGCACAACGTCAAAGCGGCGTTCTTTTTGGTGGGCAACTATCTGACAACCGCGCCGGATCTGGTCAAGCGCATGGTCGCGGAGGGGCACACCGTCGGCAACCACACCTATCACCACCCCGACATGTCCGCCATCGCCGACAAAGCGGCGTTTCATAAGGAACTGAGCGAGCTGGAAACGCTGTATCAGGAGACGACGGGACAGCCGCTACCCAAATATTATCGCCCGCCGCAGGGCAAATACAGCGAGCAAAATTTGCAGCAGGCGAAAGAACTCGGCTATAAAACGATCTTCTGGAGTCTCGCCTATGTGGATTGGTATCAGGACAATCAGCCGACCGCCGAGCAGGCGTTCAACAAGCTGCTCCCCCGTATCCACCCGGGCGCGGTCGTACTGCTGCACAGCACTTCGCAGACCAACGCCGACATTTTGGATGAACTGCTGACCAAATGGGAATCAATGGGCTATCGCTTCGGCACGCTGGACGAACTGACCAAAGCATAAAAGAGGGCGGCGGCAGCCAAATCGGTTGCCGCCGCCTTTCGCGTGTGTGATTACTTTTTCCGATAAAGGGAGATGCCGCGAATGTTGATACCCGAGCCACCGCCGATCAGCGTAATGGTATTGTCTCCTTGGTTTAACTGAATGGTGCAATACGCATCATCGGCCTCATAATTGCTGTAGTTCCCAGTAGACGGTGCTTTCAACATATACCCGATTCCAAGCGGATAACTCGTCACAGCGGATGTTTGCACGATACAGGTCGCGCCGTCTTGCGAGGCATAATTGACAGCCAGCAAAACCTCACCACCGTTTCCACCATCAATGCCGGAAATAACAGCGGTCGCATTTGTATAGTGCATATTGGCAATATTCGCATTCTCATTATCCTTATTCTCGAAACTGGCGCCGTTAGATAATGAAATCTTCCCATTATCAATCAATTGTTTGATTGTATAGCTCCAAAGAAACTCATAATCGTTCAAGTTGATTTCACTCACTATCAACGCACCGTTGCGTTCGGTGGATGTATCCTCCAACGAGCCCTCGACCGGCTGCACGGTATTCGTTTGTGTCACCGTTTGAATCGTACCATCTGCGTTAAAGAACAGCTTGTCCACACACACGGAACGCAATTCATTGGAATCGGACAGCGCTTTATTGTGATAGAACAGGTACCATTGTCCCTTGTACTCCACGATCGAGCCATGGCTGGTCGCACAACCGGTGGGATTCAGCACCACGCCTTGATATGTCCAAGGACCGTTCAACGATGTTGCTGTCGCATATTGCAGCTTGTTGCCGGACCGACCATTCACTTCCGTTGTGTTATTATCCGCATACATCAGATAATATGTACCGTCTTTTTTGAACATCCACGAACCCTCATGGTAATCGCCGCCGCTGGGTTGGTCGCCGCTGCCATCCGGTTTACCGGTAATAGTAATTTTCTCCCAGCTTGTGATCGTCACCATGTCCTTTGCCAGTTCGCCGATATAGCATGTCCCGCCACCGCCGACGGTGAGATAATACGTGCCATTCTCCTCAAACACACACGGATCAATCAGATTGCCGCCTTGCAGAGCATGATCATCGCCAACCATCGGCAATGAATCTTTTTGAGCACCTGTAGCAAGTTCATTCGAAAACACCAGATATCCGTTCCCGACATTCGTGTTGTTCTGCAGCGTCGGGTCTTTGCTCTGCCGCACGCCGATCCGCCAGGTATCGCCCCATTTTTCTCCGGTCACGTCGTTGTTCGACGCGGGATGCGGATAGTAGAAATAATAGGTATCGCCCTTTTTGGCGCAATCCGGTGCCCACATGAAGCCGCTGCAAGTAGACCATTCCACCTCATTCGACGACAAAATCTCCCCGTGATCCACCCAGTCAACCATGTTGCTGGTGGAGAACACGTGATACTTGTCCATCAGATCGCAGCCCTTTGCCGGGAAAATGTCATGCGATGCATACACATACAGGCGGTCGTCGCCTTCCCACACATGGGCGGAGGGATCCGCCGTGAACATATTGGTGAAAATGGGATTGGCCACCGCTTTCGCGGTGGCTTTTCCCTCGAGATCGTTGTACGTCAAGGCACGTGCTTCGGAATAAGTAAGCGTGCCGTCGGCTTTTTTGGTGTAGAAACGGACATAGATCGTCTGATCGGGATCGGCAATATTGGTCAACTTGCAGGTGGCGATATAGCTGCCGCCCAGCGCTTCGGCGCTGACTTTCTTCCCGCCCGCCAATATCGACGTATACACCGTCTTGGTGGCAGCCTGCACACAGTTGTTGCCGCCGATCGTCGGCGTGGCGTTCGACAACGAGAACACAAATCCAACCTCGTTATACGCATTCAAATCGTCGCTGATGGCAGATACAAACCGCAGTGTGTTCGTGTCATCTGTCGCCTTTTGCACTTTGATGCTTGTGTTATTGGTCTCTCCAAAATCCGGTGCGGTGTTGTCGCCGTTGTTCAGCAGTTTCTGTGCCGCATTCGCCAATTGCGTCGGGTCTTCAAAGACGATCTGATATTTACCATCGTCCGCCAAGCCGGCCTGTGCCGTCGTCTTCAGCTTGGTCAGCGACACAACCGTGCTACCGGTATTTTTCAGCACATAGCCGTAATAGGCATTTTCCGTGCAGCCCGTCGCGCCGATGCGATAATAGCGATCCATATCGGTCGAAACCGTGATCGTCTCACTGCCGCCATCGACCGTTTTGCCGCCCTTGCTTACCACCTGCGCCGTGATCTGCGCATTGGCTTTGCTCGGGGACTTCATGCCGACCTGGATCTGCGTGTTGACATTCTTGACGATCAGAAGGATCGCCTGACCCGGATTGAGATAAATTTCGTTCTTCGGACCGTTGGCTACATAGTCAGCGCGATCATACTCTGTTGCCTTATCGCCCGAAACATGGTCGGTATCGTTCAGCTTATAGTCATAAAGCAGCGCGCCGTTATCGACCGTCTGCACAGTATCGCCTTTGCCCATCAGCGATTCGCGCAGCGTGGTAAACGCAGAGTTGCCCTCGTTATCCGCCTTGTACGCCTGCGCCGCATTTGTATCGCTCGGGTTCGCTCCCAGCGGCTGATACACACGCACGCCGTCGAATGTGAAGGTATCGCGTCCTTCTGTAAAGAAGATCGTCCCCTGCGGCATCAGCGTCAGTTCCAGCGTGTACGTACCATAATCCAGCCCGTGGAAAAACACCACCGGAATCTGATGCAGATCGGCGATCTTCTCGCAATAGGTATCCACATAATACAGCTTTTTCATCACGCCGTTCTGCGAAAGAACCGCCCGCATCACGCCGGATGTCTCGTTGCTGTCGCCGTACACATCCACGCCCGTGCCGGTGAAGGTAAAGCCGATGTGGTAACGGTCATTGTTCTCCACGGTTTGTGCTGTGTAAGTACTGCCGTTACCCACAACCGTGCTGTCACCGTGGACATTAAAGCCGGTCGCCTGCCCTTGCACCACTTCCGGCGCACCCGCTTTGCTCGTCGGCGTCACGTTCATGGAATAGATGTTCACGCCCATGCTGGTCGCGCCGACATGCGTCAGAGTAAGCTGACCATTGATGATGCAGACATTGTGAACGGTCAACGTACGTTGTGTACCCCAATCGCCGCTCCACGCGGAGCCATTCCATTCCTCTGTAGCCATAAACGGCAGTTTCGTCATACCGTTCAGCGAAAACGTGCCGTCGGTGCAATTCCAAGTATACGCTTGACCGACAGTGGGATTCTCAGGCTCTTTTCTGTCTGAACTGCCGGAAGTATACGTAATCTCTACATCCGCGTAGTAGATGGCGTCTTGGAGCGCCGAAATTGTTCCCGTGCAATACGCGCCTTGAACATGCATGTTTTGGATACAACCGGAATCGGCAATCTTCATTGTCGCGTCGTTATTGGTGGACAGATCGCCGGCATTGAGAATATACGCCGTTGAACCTGTGATGGTTTCGCCCGCTTGCCCCACAGCGACCCACGTCTTGTTCGGCTCGCCCTTATCCAGACGATAATAATCAGTCGTGATACCGACGAAATCTTCTTCGTAGTACACATTATTGGCAGGAGCAAAGCGGAAACGTTTCACCAAGCTGCCGTTCTTAGACGAGTCATTCGCATTTTCCCAAGTGATCGTCACTCCGAAGGTATCCACACCGTTCATAAACGCAGTGGGAGTATAGTTCAGCGCGGGTTGACCGTCTTTTGTTACCACTTCCAGACGACCGTACGTACCTTGACCCGAACCAATCGACAATGTGTAGGTATAGCCGTCTATATTGGTCATATTCGGGAACAGCATCTTCAGATCGTACTGATTGGTCTCGGCATAGTCAATCACCAGCGTTTGCTCGGTGACAGCATACACCGTCACGCTGCTGCTACCCATAATATGCGTTTCATCATAATATGCGACCGAGTTCACCGTGTTGGTCATGCTCGTTTTCAGCACATACGGGAAACCGCGCAATTCAAAGGATTCACCCTTTCCCACGCCAATATAACCGTTACCAACCGGCGTTCTCATTTGCAGCACATTTTTAAGCTCACCGGCAGTGGTGATAGTGCCTTGTTTCACATCATTCACATAGTAGTCCAGCGTCGGGATCTTCACGTTATCATCTGTATAAGACGTATCGCCGATCTTAATAACACTTGAGGAAATTTCAATATTCAGCAGATTATCCGTAAATGCCAGACCGGTGATTGGCAACTCGCCGGTATTCGTCACCTTGAAGCCATATGTCACATTCGACATCGGGAGCACCGTCTTGCCGTCCAGCAGCGCGCCTTCCTTCACGGCGTTGCCGTTGGCGTCGCGCACATCCGCACCGGCATACACATGCTTTTCGGTATTCTGGCTGACCGTCGGGTCTTCGACGGGGATGTTCATGATCACCTTGAAGTTGGACTCCGAGGTGTGGCGCTCCATATAGAAAATATCGAAGGTATACAGACCGCCGTCGGTAATGCCCAGCGTCTCCTGCACGGCGTTCAGGCTGACCGACATATTCGTTTTGGTGTGCAGACCGTCCAGCGACAGCGCTAAAACGCCGTTAATGTAGAGATATACTTCATCGTCGCCGCTGAAGATGAACTGCTGGTTCATCCCCTTGTCATAGATGAACGTACCGGAAGCATGCATCGTGTAGCCGAAGTTGTTGCCGTTCTCGGTGCGTTTGTCGTTATAACCGCGACCGTTCAGGACATTGAATTTCTTGTCTTTCAGCGTAGCTTCGTTTTCGTCAGTCGTATTGCTGATCATGCCGTTGCCGTCGATCTTGATGTACTGCTCCGAATCAAAGACATAGTAATTTTGGAATGTCTTAGAGCCGGTTGCGGTAATATCTTGATTATTCGCATCTTTGTCGCCGGTCGCATAGCTGTACGTGTAATCATATTGGTCATATTGTTGCAGTTCCAGCGATTTCAACTCAGGGACTTGTTTGTTGTAATCGGCATCCGGCACAAACAGAGTATTCAGCATATAATACGCCGCATCGTACAGCGTGGTAATCTCGCTGTACGGCAGTGCTTTGCCGTATGTCCCCACCGTGCGGATCGTGTCCTCCAGACTGCCGACCGCACCCTGCTCACGCAACGTGTTGATCTTGTTCAACAAGGCTTTGACAACGCCCATACCGGCTGCTTCGTTTGCTGTTTTCTCCGCATCATCAGCACCACCAAAATAGATGTGCGAAATATGCGTTTCCTCGCGCGTTTCGTGATTGGCATCCGCGCCTTTATTCGGATAGCCGCCGTTTTCGGGCTTGGTAACACCTTTCAGAGCGCCCTCATAAGTCACATCATCCGGCGCGTCTGTAGCATACGGGAAACCCGCTGTGTTCAGTTCGGGGATCAGCGTGCTGTAGAACGTCTCATAGCCGTCCTGCGGCTTCAAAACGGTCTCCGCCAGATAGGCTACCACCGACTGCTTATACACCGGATGACCGTCCACCAGCTCGTTGCGCATGAACGAACCCCATGTATTGACATACTTGCTCTCCACCGTCGGGACATAATTATTGCCCGCCCAATGGCCTCTGCCGTTATTAGCAGTCAAATCAGCATTTACACTGGAATTTTGGATTCTATCCTCATTATAAGACTCGGCAAAGTCCTTAACCCCGTTGATATCCAGTGCAAACGCATTGTAGACAGTCGTCCACATATCGCTCTCGAACAACATGCCGTTGGGCACATAGTCGAGGAATTCCACTTTCCAAGTCGCCTTCCCGCCTGTCGGCTGCGGATCAGTCGGTTCGGTCGGCGGTGTCGCCGTCTTGCCGGTGATGGTGATGGAGGTAATGGTCATGTTGTTGCTTTCGCAGTTAGCGTTTGCAAAAATGACATCCAATTTATTGGTAGATGACAGTCCCGTCACAGTACAAGAATTGGTAAACGGTTGATTTGTTTTAGCCGCGGTTGTGTCATCATTCAAGATATAGTCTGTGTGCTCTAACACCTTCGAATGGGCGTCAAGCGTGATATAGTGATTGCTGTGACCGTCTCCGGATTTACCGCAATAATTGTAAGTACCCGTTATCGTCACGGTATATGTCTCGTCGGCGACCCAGTCGCCGGCGATTAAGCCGATACCTTGATTTTGATTAGAAAAATAGAAACCATCTGCGCGATACTCCGGCACACTATCTCCCCATGTATTATTAACCGATAAGCCGCCTTCCGTTGTGTAATACGGCTCACCCGTCCCGCCAAATGTGATCTTCCACGTATTACCCGTGGGATCGGGATCGGGATCGGGTTCAGGATCGGTCGAAGATGCCTGATTACTAATCACTATTTTATTAATATGCACGTAATCGCCCGGAGTGTTATCTCCATTGCTCGCTTGACGAAAAATAAACTC
>CAJKXG010000068.1 GCA_905203795.1 uncultured Oscillospiraceae bacterium
TCCAACAGCAACTGGTCGCCGAAAATATCTGGGCGGTTCTCCACCGGCGGGCGTGTGGGAATCACGCGCTCCTCAAACGCCAGTGCCGACAGCAGGTCGGGGAACAGGCACACCACATGCGCTTCTTCCGCCGTACACAGCTCCATGCCCGGAAGCAGCAAGATTCCCGCCTCCTGCGCTGCCCGCCACGCCGCCGCACAGTTGCCGCAGCTATTGTGGTCGGTCAGCGCGATGACATCCAGTTCCGCCAGCCGCGCCATATTGACGATGTTGTTGGGGGTCATGTCGTTGTCGCCGCAGGGCGACAGGCAGGAATGAATGTGCAGATCATAATGCAGCCGCACCGCCGTCACCTCATTCGCGCAGCAGTTCGCCCAGCCGCACCGCCAGCGTATAGCTGTTGGCGTCGCTGCGCAGCACCGCCACTTCCTGCGCTTCGGCACGGGCGCGTGCTTCGTCGTCCAGCGGAGAAGCGTCCGACAGCAAAATACACGCCACGTCCGCCAACACCGCCACCGCAATGGCGTTGACATTGCCCATCACGGTGATCCACGCGTCGCCCTCCTGCGCGCGTCCCATCACCCAACTGAGCAGGTCGCCGCAGTAGCCGCCGGTGACGGCACGGTCGTCGTCACCCTCGACCAATATTTCTGCCCCCAGCGCTGCCGCCAATTCTCGTACCGTCATGTCGATTCCTCCGTTTTCTGCGCTTGCTGCTGCCGCCAAAGCAAAATACAATCTTCCACGCTGGCAATCCCTTTTGCCACATCCTCCGCCAGCGCACGACAGGTGGGCGCACCGCAGGAGCCGCAGTCAAGCTGCGGCAGCATGGCGGAAACGCGGTCGATCTCCTGCATCAGCCGCATCGCTTCCTCCACATTGCCCGCCAACTTCATCACCGGCGCATATTCCAGCTCACGCGTCCATTTCAGCCGCTTGTTACCGCCCGCGTCCATCAGCCGATTACAGGAAACCGGCAGATATTTGCGCAGGCGGTGAATGCGGGCACGCGCCACATAGCCGTTGACGGCGGAGAAAATGCCGCCGACACAGCCGCCTGCGCACGCATTCAGTTCGATGAAATCGAGATCCTGCAGCTTTTCGTTTTCCAGCTCCTCCAGCACCTGAATGACGTTCTCGATGCCGTCTGCCGCCAGATTGTTGTCGTTGAGCAGTCCCGATGCTTCGCCGCCTATGTACGACCAACTCACACCGATGATGCCGCATTTGGAAAGCTCATCTACATGATCGGTATCCAGCTTGTTCATTTTGCTGACCAATTTGGGATAAATGTCGCTGATGGCGAGCACGCCGTCCACGTTGGACTTCTCGATGCCGATGGGGGCGCGCACATCGGTCACCTTTGCCGCGCAGGGCGACAGGAAAAAGATGCCGATATCCTCAGACGGCAGACCGGTTTTCTCCATCGCCTGTTCGCGCGCCATCATGGCGGCGACCTCCATCGGTGCTTTGAGCGGCAGCACCTGCTCGCACAGATCGGGAAACCGCACGCGGATCAGCCGCACGACCGCCGGACACGCCGAACTGATGACGGGCTTTTTCAACTGCCCGTCCAGCATCATCTGGCGGGTTGCATCCGAGATGATCTCCGCCCCGCGCGCCACCTCAAACACATCGTCAAAGCCCATTTCCCGCAAGCCCGCCAGCACGATGTCGATCTCGTTTAGATAGTTGAACTGCCCGTACAGCGCGGGGGCGGGCAACGCCACCTTGTAGCGGAAATTTTGCAGCATATCCAGCGGATCATGCTGTGCTTTTTTGGCGTGATGCGGGCATACACGCACGCATTCGCTGCAATCAATACAGCGCTCGGACATGATCTGCGCCTTGCCGCCGTGCACGCGGATCGCCTGTGTCGGACAGCGCTTGATGCAGTTGGTGCAGCCTACGCATTTGTCCTTGTCCAGCGTCACGGCATGATAAAACTGTTCCACACGGCATCCCTCACTTTACAAAAACCGTCACCGTAATCGTCGTACCCTTCCCAATCTCGGTTTCGAGGGTCATTTCATCGCTGTACTTTTTGATATTGGGCAATCCCATGCCCGCGCCGAAGCCGAGTGAACGCACATCGTCCGGCGCAGTGGACCAGCCCTCACGCATCGCCAATTCCACATTCGGAATACCCGGTCCGACATCCTTCATCTTCGCGATCACGCGGTCGGGCAGAATTTCCACCTCCACCACACCGCCGTCGGCATGGATGACCATGTTGATCTCCGCCTCGTACATGGCGATCGCCAGCCGCCGCACCAACTCCGGATCAAAGCCGAGCTGCTTGAGCTTGCGCTTGACTGCGGCGGACGCTTCCCCCGCGCGGGTAAAATCGTCCCCCGGCACATCATATTGCAGATGAATATTCATGTCGTACCACCCCGCAGCCCGTTTTCATATAAGAGCCCGCAGGCGGTGAACATGCGCAGCGGCGAGGACAGCAGCGCGATGCCGCGGCTGTCCGCCAACGTGCGCATTTCCTCCGTCGGCTCTTTGCCGCGCACAAACACGATGCACACCATATCCATCATATCGGCGGTGCGCACCACCTGCGGATTGACCAGCCCCGTCAGCAATACCGACTGATCCTTGACAAACGCCAGCACATCGCTCATCATGTCGCTGCCGCACGCCGTGTGCACCTCCGTATCCATATGGTCTTCTCCGCAAACGACCTCCGCCGATAAAATCCTCTTGACATCCGCGACCGTCATAGGTCTGCCCCTTTCTGTGCAAACGCACAAATATTTCTCTCTTATTATACTACTTTTTGGATGGAAATGCAAGTGTCGCTTGTGTGAAGCGGCAACATCCCCGTCATAAATTTTTTTACTTAAATGATTGACGAACCGACGGTACATATAGTATACTATATATAATGTGCGCACATGGAGTGCGCCGTGTGAATTGTTACTGTACTTATCAATATGTTTGGAGGCTAATTACTATGGCAAGAGTGTACAATTTTTCCGCCGGTCCTTCCATGCTTCCCGAAAGCGTGCTGAAGCGTGCCGCCGCTGAGATGCTGGATTGCAACGGCAGCGGACAATCCGTGATGGAGATGTCCCACCGTTCCAAGGAATATGAGGAGATCATCAAAGGCTGCGAAGCGTTGCTGCGCGACGTGATGAATATCCCCGACAACTACAAGGTGCTGTTCCTGCAGGGCGGTGCGTCCTCGCAGTTTGCCATGGTGCCGCTCAACCTGATGAACGGCAGCGGCAAAGCGGATTTTGTCATCACCGGCCAGTGGGCGAACAAGGCGTATCAGGAAGCGTCCCGTTACGGTGAGGCGCATGTGGTCGCCAGCTCCAAGGACAAAACCTTCACCTACATCCCGAAGCTGGATCCCGCGACCTTTACGCCGGACGCGGATTATTTCCACATCTGCATGAACAACACCATCTACGGTACGGTGTATCATGAGCTGCCCCAGACCGGCAATGTGCCGCTGGTGGCGGACATCTCCTCCTGCATCCTGTCGCAGCCGATCGACGTGTCCAAGTTCGGCATGCTGTACGCGGGCGCGCAGAAGAACATGGCGCCGGCGGGCATGACGGTGGTCATCATCCGCGAAGACCTGATCGGTCACGCGCGCGACATCACCCCCACCATGTTCAACTACCAGATCCACGCGGACAACGGCTCGATGTACAACACCCCGCCCTGCTACACCATCTACATCGCGAAGCTGGTGCTGGAGTGGCTGAAGAACGAAGTCGGCGGTCTGGACGCGATGAAGGCGATCAACGAGAAAAAAGCGGGTCTGCTGTACGATTTCCTCGACAACAGCAAGCTGTTCCGCGGCACGGTCGTGCCGGAGGATCGGTCGCTGATGAACGTGCCGTTCGTCACCGGCAGCGAGGAACTGGACGCGAAGTTTGTCAAGGAGTCCAAGGCGGCGGGCTTTGTCAACCTCAAAGGACATCGCACGGTCGGCGGTATGCGCGCCTCCATCTACAACGCGATGCCGGTCGAGGGCGTGGAGAAGCTCGTGGCGTTCATGACCGAATTTGAAAAAGCCAACGGCTGAGTTTGATAAGGGAAGAAAGGGCGATTCATCCATGAAGATTTGTACCTTGAATAAGATCGCGGCGTGCGGGACGAGCAAATTCGATCCCGCCGTCTACACCATCGGCGACGACATCGCCGGCGCGTCCGGCGTGTTGGTGCGCTCGGCAGCGATGCACGACATGGAACTGCCGGCAGAGCTGGAAGCCATCGCGCGTGCCGGCGCGGGCGTGAACAACATTCCGATTGATAAATGCAGCGACGCGGGTATCGTGGTATTCAACACGCCCGGCGCCAACGCCAACGCGGTGAAGGAACTGGTGCTGGCGGGCTTGCTGATCTCCTCGCGCAAGGTGATTCCCGGCATCCAATGGGCGCAGACGCTGAAGGATGAGGGCGACGCGGTCGCGAAGCTGGTGGAAAAAGGCAAGAGCGCGTTTGTCGGTCCCGAAATCGCGGGCAAAAAGCTGGGCGTGATCGGTCTGGGTGCCATCGGCATTCTGGTCGCGAACGCGGCGAAGTCGCTGGGCATGGACGTGTACGGCTATGACCCGTACCTGTCGGTGGACGCGGCGTGGCGGCTGTCCCGCTCGATCCATCACGCGACCAATCTCGACCAGATCTTCAGCGAGTGCGATTACATCACGGTGCATGTGCCGCTGACGCCGGATACCAAATACATGATCAACGCCGACGCGATCGCAAAGATGCCCGACGGCGTGCGCATCCTGAACTTTGCGCGCGGCGAGCTGGTCAATCTCGACGACGTGAAGGCGGCGCTGGCGACCGGTAAAGTGTCGGCGTATGTGGTGGACTTCCCGAATGCGGATGCGCTCGGCGTGGACGGCATCATCGCCATCCCCCATCTCGGCGCGTCCACGCCGGAGAGCGAGGACAACTGTGCGGTCATGGCGGCGAACGAGCTGATCGATTATCTGGAGAACGGCAATATCACGAATTCGGTCAACTACCCGAACATGGATGCACCGCGTGCCACGGAGCATCGTGTGTGCGTACTGCATCGCAATGTGCCAAATATGCTGGCGCAGATCAGCGGTGTGTTGTCCGCCGAAGGGCTGAACATCGAGACGATGACCAGCCGCTCCAAGAAGGACAACGCCTACACGATTCTTGATGTGCCTGCGCTGCCGTCGGAGAAAGCTATCGACGCGATCCGCGCCATCGAGGGCGTCACCCGTGTACGGTGTCTGTAAGATGTTAGCATGAAAAAGCGGTACGCCCAATCGGCGTACCGCTTTTTTCATACCGGCGTTTTTACCGCGCAGACATAATTCACGTGTTCCGTGGCCGTCATTGGGTGTTCTGGGCAAGCCCGCTGATACCGGGCAAAATATTGCGCGGTCATCTGCGACGGGTTCAGGTGCTCATAGACCGAAAAGCCCTGTTCCGCCAGCAGACGCTCCATCTCCGCATACGAATACACCGCCGTCATCGGCTCCTGTGCGCCGTCGGCCAGATCGCGTTGCAGATTCATGCGCCCCGTCAGCGCGTCGGGATACTCGAACACCAGTGTGCTGCCCGTCGGCAGCAACCACCGCAGGTCCTTCAACAACGCCGCAAACGCTTCTTTCGGCAGGTAATAAGTCAGCCCCAGCAGGCTGACGACGGTGATGGCGTCGCGGTCAAAGCCGCTTTCGAGCAGGGCTTGCCGCCAGCCCTCTCCGGCAAGATCGCCGCAGAGACGGTGAACATTCGCAGGTGTCGGGATACCCGCCCGCTCCAGCCGCATTTGTTTATCCGCCATCACGGCAGGGACGTCCAGTTCCCAGATAGACAAGCGGTTGGCAAACGCCGGCTGGCGATAGGCAAATGTGTCATATCCCGCCGCCAAAATCACATATTGCCGCGCACCCACGCGCACGGCGGTTTGCAGCGTTTGCTCGGCAAAAGCCGCCCGCGCCAACGGGATCGGTGACAGATGACGGTCTGTGATCTGCCGCAGCGCCGCCGCCCGATCCGTGTCGGCAGGCAAACCGAAATACGCCATACCGTCGGTCATGGCGGACGCGATGCCGTTGTACTCCTCCTCCGTCAGCAGCTTTTTCGAAATCGTGTCGCAAAAAATCGTCACCTCGTTGTTTTCTGCGTGATACGCCCGCGCAAACGCGCTGATCAAGGCAGTCATACCGATAGGGTTCATATGTATTCCTCCTCTTGTTGTAATCGACCCTGTATGCTATATACACCCTCTCGGCTCTCAATACAAGACTTGACTTTTTGCTCATTTTGTGGTAATATAGACGTGAAAACAGGCGGTACACATGTAAAAAAGTGTACCGCCTGTTGCGTTATGATGGATTCAGATAAAACGCCGAAGTCGTATTGGCGCGGGATTTACTCTACGTCGAAGAATTTCGCGTGGACAGCCGACACCGCGCGATCCGCGTCCGCCGCATCCACCAGCACCGACACCTTGATCTCACTGGTGGAGATCATCTGGATGTTCACGTTGGCATCCGACAGCGCTTCAAACATCATCGCCGCCACGCCTTCGTGCGTCTCCATGCCCGCGCCGACGATGGAAACCTTCGCCACACCGGTGTCGTACGAAATGCTCTTCGCGCCGACCATATCCACATATTCGCGCAGCGCTTCCACCGCAGCGGGACCGTCCGCTTCCGGCACGGTAAACGCGATATCCTTCGTGCCGTCGCGACCGACCGATTGCAGGATGATATCCACGTTGATGTGCGCCTTTGCCACGCGCGAGAAAATCTTAAACGCGATACCCGGCTCATCCGGCAGCCCGACCAGCATCACACGCGCCACGCTGCTGTCCTTCGCCACACCCTTGATCAACATTTTTTCCATCTTCGTTACCTCCTTGACTTTGGTGCCCGGCACCGGATTCAAGCTGGAAATGACCTCCAACTCGACATTGTATTTTTTCGCCATTTCGACCGAGCGGTTGTTGAGCACCTGCGCACCCAGCGTCGCCAGTTCCAGCATCTCGTCATACGTGATTTCTCCCAGCTTGCGCGCGTTCTTCACCTTGCGCGGATCGGCGGTATACACGCCCTCC
>CAJKXG010000069.1 GCA_905203795.1 uncultured Oscillospiraceae bacterium
GGGTCTGCTGTTTGGCGTGCAATATTCGCTGAAAGAGGACGACGCGGTCACGCTGGCGGACAGACAGGCACAGCTTGCGGAGATCGTACAGCGGTACGATCCCGATATCCTGTGGTTGTCCGACGCGGCGTGGATGGACGATGACACGCGGGATACGCTGTATTTCTTCTGCCAAATGCTCAACCCTGAGATGGTTGTCAGCAACACCAGCGAGAGCGAGGCGGGCTTCGGCGACTATTTTGTGACCGACGGCAGCCTGTTCACCGCCGAGGGTGACTGGGAAGCGGGCTATGCGCTGGACGGTCAGACGATGACGTCGCTGATCGACGTGCTGTGCGCCGTGAGCAACGCGGGCGGCAACCTGCGGATGCAGGCGACCGTCGGTGCGGACGGCAAGCTGGCGGCGGACGAAACGGTCGTATTGGCGGCGGCAGGCAAATGGATGGCGCAATACGGCGACAGCGTGCGGACAACCACGCCGATGACCATGCCGTATTCGCTGGACGACCAAGTGTCCTTCACCAAAGCGGACGGTAAGCTGTACGCGCTGCTGGCAGAGTGGCCGGAAACCGGTGTGTTGGCGGTGCCGGCGCTGAAAAATGCGGTGAACAAGGCGTATCTGATGGGTACGACGGAGGCGCTCACGGTGGACGCCTATGAGGGCGCGCTGATGATTACGCTGCCGGCGAAGCCCGCCGACGCGACCATGCCGGTGATCGTGATCGAGACGGACGGCGTGCCGGAGGCGGCGACGACAGAGGAGCGCTCGGACAACCTGACGGCCGACAGAATCTACAGCGCCAGCGGGCAGGCGAGCGCCGCACTGGCAGCGGAAAAAGCGTTTGATGATAACGAAAGTACCCGTTGGTCGGCGAACACGGTCGAGTCGTGGCTGGAAGTGAATTTCGGCAGAAAAGCCGCGCTGAACATGGTGATGTGTGACGAATACGGCACGAACATCACGAAGTTTGCGGTGGAATATTGGGACGGCGAAGCCTGGCAGACGGCGGCGACCGGCACGACCATGGGACGGCAGAAAATGATGGCTTTTGATACGGTGGTGACAGAAAAAATGCGGATTCATGTGACAGAGACCGACAGCGGCAAAAAGGCGTCCCTGCGCGAGGTGAAAGCGTATATCGGACAGCCGCGCACGGTGTACACGACCGTTTCCGATTGGAACGGCTATAAGAAGATCAACTTTACCTTCCAAAATCACACCTGCTATCTCGTCTGCCCGAAGGTGGCGGCGGAGGGCAATCCGTGGGTGTGGCGCACCGAGTTCTTCGAGGCGTTCAACTCCGTTGACCGCGAACTGCTCAACCGCGGGTGGTATCTGGTGGAATACGGCATGAGCGGGCAATGGGGCAGCCCGACCGCCATGGCGTACATGGATGAGTTCCAGACGTTTGTGGAGGAGAATTTCGCGCTCGGCACGCGTCCCGCCATCTTCGGCTTCAGCCGCGGCGGCGCGTATGCCGCCAACTACGCGTATGCGCATCCCGACCGCGTCGGCATCATCTATCTCGATGCGCCGCTGACCGATCTCGCCTTGCTGAGTGAAGAGGAAGGACGCAACGCCGGCTGGTGGGCGGAAATGCTGCGCAGCTACGGTCTGACAGAGGAAACCTTCTGGGATTATCACGATTATCCCAACGACCATGCGGCACAAGTCGGCAAAAACCATGTGCCGATGCTCGTCTGTCTCGGTCTGGCGGATCAGACCGTGCCGGTGCAGAGCAACTTCTACACGTTCTATGAACGGTATCTGGCGGGCGGCGGACGCGAAGAGGATGTGCTGATTCTGACCAAGCCGAACGGCGATCATCATCCGCACAGCTTTGACGATGCGGCGCATGTCAAGCAGATGGCGGATTTCATCGAAGAACACCGCGTGGTGGATTGATGTTGTAAAAACGGCGTACAAGGGCGTGCGGGCGAACCGCGCGCCCTTGTTTTGCGTCGGGCGCAAGCGAAAAATGTGACAAACTTCGCTTGTATAGGCAGTTGTGTTTATGAAATTCGCCGAGTTGACAAAGTGCCGGTGAATTTGGTAAAATAGTACGAAAACTATGTGGCACAGAAAGGAATGGGCTTTGAGGATGCAATCGGCTTATCTGATTTTGGAAAACGGCACCGTCTTCAAAGGAAAACGGTTCGGCGCTGTAGGCGACGTGACCGGTGAACTCGTGTTTACCACCGCCATGACCGGGTATTTGGAAACCTTGACCGACCCCAGCTATTACGGGCAGCTTGTCGTGCAGACCTTTCCGCTGATCGGCAATTACGGCGTGATTCCGGCGGATTTCGAGAGCGCCGCGCCCGCGTTGAAAGCGTATATTGTTCGTGATTGGTGTCAAGAACCTTCCAATTTCCGTTGTGAGGGTGTTCTTGACACTTTTTTGAAGGAAAAAGGCGTGGTCGGGCTGTACGGACTGGATACCCGCGCCCTGACGCGCATCGTGCGGGAGCACGGCGTGATGAACGCGATCATCACCGACCGTCCTTCGCTGACCGAGCAGGAAACGGAAGCGCTGCGCGCCTATCGCGTGGAGCAGGCGGTCGCCTCGGTGACGACGGGCGACAGCTATACCACCACCCCCGAACAGACCAAGCATCGTGTGGTGCTGTGGGACTTCGGCGCAAAGAAAAATATTGAGCGCGAGCTGGTGAAGCGCGGCTGTGAAGTGACGGTCGTGCCCGCAACCGCGACGGCGGCGGACATCCTCGCCTTGAATCCCGACGGCATCATGCTGTCCAACGGTCCGGGCGACCCCGCCGAAAATACGGGCGTCATCGAGCAGCTTCGCGAACTGAACAAAGCCGCGCTGCCCACCTTTGGCATCTGTCTCGGACATCAATTGCTGGCACTGGCGAGCGGCGGCAAGACCGAAAAGCTGAAATACGGGCATCGCGGCGCGAATCAGCCCGCCTTGCACCTGCCCACCGGACGCGTGTACATCACCAGCCAAAACCACGGCTACGCGGTGGTGGGGGACAGCCTGCCAGATACCGCCGAGGTCAGCTTTATCAACGCCAACGACGGCACCTGCGAGGGCGTCGATTATACCGATAAGCCGGCGTTTTCGGTGCAGTTCCACCCCGAAGCCGCCGCCGGTCCGCTGGATACTGCGTTTTTGTTTGACCGCTTTGTTTCCATGATGGAAGGAGGAAACTGATCATGCCGCTCAATCCTCATATTCACAAGGTCATGGTGATCGGCTCGGGACCGATCGTCATCGGACAGGCCGCCGAATTTGACTATGCCGGTACGCAGGCGTGCCGCGCGCTCAAAGAAGAAGGGCTGGAGGTCGTGCTTGTCAACTCCAACCCCGCCACGATCATGACCGATAATGCGGTCGCGGATCACATTTATATCGAGCCGCTGACCATCGAAACGATCAAGCGCATCATCAAAAAAGAAAAGCCGGACAGCCTGCTGTCCACGCTGGGCGGTCAGACGGGTCTGACCCTGTCGATGCAGCTTGCCAAGGAGGGCTTCCTCGAAGCGCAGGGCGTGACGCTGCTCGGCGCGAACCCCGAGACCATCGACAAGGCGGAGGACCGCCAGATGTTCAAGGACACGATGGAAGCCATCGGTCAGCCGGTCATCCCGTCGATGGTGGTCAACGACGTGGACAGCGCGCTGCGCTTCGCCGGCGAGATCGGCTATCCCGTCATCGTGCGTCCGGCGTTTACGCTGGGCGGCAGCGGCGGCGGTATTGCAAACGATGAAGAAGAACTGCACGAGATCGCGACCAACGGGCTGCGCCTGTCGCCGATCCAACAGGTTTTGATCGAAAAATGCATCTCCGGCTGGAAAGAGATCGAGTTTGAAGTCATGCGCGACAGCGTGGGCAACGTCATCACCGTGTGCAGCATGGAAAACTTTGATCCCGTCGGCGTACATACCGGCGACAGCGTGGTCATCGCGCCCGCGGTGACGCTGTCTGATAAGGAATACCAGATGCTGCGCAGCGCGGCGCTGAACATCATCTCCGAGCTCAAGGTCGAGGGCGGCTGCAACTGCCAGTTTGCGCTGCATCCCGACAGCTTTGAATACGCCGTCATCGAGGTCAACCCGCGTGTGTCGCGTTCGTCGGCGCTCGCGTCCAAGGCGACGGGGTACCCGATCGCCAAGGTGGCGGCGAAGATCGCCATCGGCTACACGCTGAGCGAGATCAAAAACGCCGTCACCGGCAACACCTACGCCTGCTTTGAACCGGCGCTCGACTATGTGGTGGTCAAGCTGCCGAAGTGGCCGTTTGATAAATTTGTGTACGCGAAACGCACGCTGGGCACGCAGATGAAGGCGACCGGCGAGGTGATGGCGATCGGGCAGACGTTTGAGGAAGCCATCATGAAAGCGGTGCGCGGTGCGGAGATCTCGCACGACAGCCTCAACACCCCCAAGCTGAAGGAACTGACCGATGACGAGGTCGCTTCGCGTCTCGGCGTGTGCGACGACGAGCGGCTGTTTGTGGTGTTTGAAGCGCTCAAACGCGGCATCGCGCCGGAAGTGATCCACGACGTCACCAAGATCGACAACTGGTTCTTGTATAAGCTGTGCAAGCTGGTGGATATCGAGCGGGAACTGGAAAAGGGCGCGCTGACCGACGAGTTGTATCTGCGCGCCAAGAAGCTGGGCTATCTCGACAAAACCATCGAGGCGATCAGCGGCTGCCGCATCGAGCACCCGCGCTATGCGTCGTATAAAATGGTGGACACCTGCGCGGCGGAATTCGCCGCCGAAACGCCGTATTTCTATTCCAGCTTTGACGAGGAAAACGAAGCGGCGGAGTTCATTGCGCATCACGGCACCGACAAGAAAACCGTCATCGTGTTTGGCTCCGGTCCCATCCGCATCGGGCAGGGCATCGAGTTCGACTATGCGTCGGTGCACTGTGTGTGGGCGCTGAAGCGGGCGGGCTACGAGGTCGTGATTGTCAATAACAACCCCGAAACCGTGTCCACCGACTTCGACACCGCCGACCGCTTGTACTTCGAGCCGCTGACCAACGAGGACGTGATGAGCATCATCCAAACGGAAAAGCCGTACGGTGTGGTGGTCGCGTTCGGCGGGCAGACCGCCATCAAGCTGACGAAATTCCTCAGCCGCAACAACATCAACGTGCTGGGCACGTCGGCGGACAGCATCGACCGCGCGGAGGATCGCGAGCGGTTTGACGAGCTGCTGGAGGAGCTGCAAATCAAGCGTCCGCAGGGCTTCACCGTCATGACGACGGAGGAGGCGCTGGATGTGGCACAGCGCATCGGGTATCCGGTGCTGATGCGCCCGTCCTACGTGCTGGGCGGTCAGAACATGATTATCGCCTTCAACGAAGCGGATATCAAGGAATACATGGCGATCATTCTGGCGCAGAACATCGAAAACCCGATCTTGATCGATAAATATCTGATGGGCACCGAACTGGAGATCGACGCGATCTGCGACGGGGAGGACATCCTCATCCCGGGTATCATGGAGCACGTCGAGCGCGCCGGCATCCACTCCGGCGACTCGATCGCGGTGTATCCGGCGTGGAATATCCCCGATCGCATGATCGACCGCATCGTGGATTGCTCGCGCCGTCTGGCGGTGTCGCTGGAAACGCGCGGATTGGTCAATATCCAGTATTTGATCTACCACGACGAGCTGTATGTCATCGAGGTCAACCCGCGTTCGTCCCGCACCATCCCGTACATCAGCAAGGTGACGGGCGTGCCGATGGTGGATCTCGCCACCCGCGCCATGCTGGGCGAAAAGCTGGCGGACATGGGCTACGGCACGGGCTTGTATCCCACCTCGCCGTATGTGGCGGTGAAGGTGCCGGTGTTCTCGTTTGAAAAGCTGACCAACGTGGATACCCATCTCGGGCCGGAGATGAAGTCCACCGGCGAGGTGCTGGGTATCGCGAAGTGCTTGGAAGAGGCGCTGTATAAAGGTCTGGTGGCGGCGGGCTATCGCATGAAGAAGCACGGCGGCGTGTTCTTCACCATTCGCGACAGCGACAAGCGCGAACTGCCGGATATGGTGAAGAAGTTCTACGAACTGGGCTTCACGCTGTATGCCACCAAGGGCACGGCGGACGTGATCCGCGAAAACGGCATGCCGGTCAACACCATCGAAAAGATTCACGAATCGGACAACAACCCGATCACGCTGCTGGAGAGCGGCAAGGTGGATTACATCGTGTCCACCTCCTCCAAGGGGCGCATCCCCAGCCGCGACTGCGTGAAGATCCGCCGCAAGGCGGTGGAACGCAGCATCCCGTGTCTGACCTCCATCGACACGGCGAACGCCATCGCGGACAGCCTGCGCAGCCGCTACACGGAGGACAACACCGAACTGGTGGACATCAACCACATGCGCAGCGAAAAGTCGCGCCTGAAGTTCACCAAGATGCAGGGCTGCGGCAACGACTACATCTACTTCAACTGCATGGAGAAGATGATCGACAACCCCGAAGGCCTGAGTCTCAGCCTGTCCGACCGCCATATGGGCATCGGCGGCGACGGCGCGGTGCTGATCTGCCCGTCGGAGGTGGCGGACGCGAAGATGCGGATGTTCAACCTCGACGGCAGCGAAGGCAAGATGTGCGGCAACGCCATCCGCTGTGTGGCGAAGTATCTGTATGACAACGGCATCGTGAATCGCGAGACCATGACCATCGAAACGCTCAGCGGCATCAAGACGCTGCAGCTGCACAAATATAACGGCGAAGTCAAGCGTGCCACGGTGGATATGGGTCGCGCGGAGCTGACGCCGGCGAAGATTCCGGTCACGTTCGACGGCGACCGCGTGATCAACCGTCCCGTCACCATCGACGGCAAGGAATACGGCATCACCTGTGTCTCCATGGGCAACCCGCACTGCGTGGTGTTCTGCGAGAACCCCGATATGGTGGAGCTGGAGAAGATCGGTCCGATGTTTGAGTTCTATGAGAAATTCCCCGAGCGCATCAACACCGAGTTTATCAAGGTGATCGACCGCAACACGCTGAAAATGCGTGTGTGGGAGCGCGGCAGCGGCGAAACATGGGCGTGCGGCACG
>CAJKXG010000070.1 GCA_905203795.1 uncultured Oscillospiraceae bacterium
CGCCGCACAGGAAGCCCCTACGCGGCATGCCCCGCTCTGGGCGGCGGTCGCCGTCGCCGCGCTGGTGTTGGCATACGCGTTGCTGTCCCTGCCGGGGACGCTCAAGACCCCGCCCGTCTCCCCTATTGATTCAAACACACCGGCGAATACTGCCACGACAGCGGATACCGCTCCGCCTGCGGACACCACCACGACAACTGCCGCACCCGCCGTTCCCCCGCTGAACAAACAGCTCCTGCTGACCGACACACAGGCACAGCAGATGCGCGATATACTCGCCCGTCAAGACTGGCGTCCGTCGGTGATCAAGGGTGTGCCCGAATATATGTTTATGCTGGATGGCAAGGAGTATTGGCTCCATGTGGCGGACGGTTGGTGCAACAATCGCGGCGATTCCGTCAGCGTGCTGTTTTCCGAGGACGATCAGGCGGCTTTACAGGCGCTGCTCGCGTCCGGTCAAACGGACGGCGTGCTGGTGTTTTCCAAGTTCGTCAATCCCGGTGCCGGTGGCAACATCCGCCTCACCGACCAGACACAGATCGAACGGATTCTGACAACGATCCGAAAGGCGTCCAAAACCGCAATCGACCCGCCCGCTTCCGGCGTCCCGGGCAGTGTGCTCAGCATCGTCCTCGAGGGCGGCGACGGCAACACCCGCACCGTCATCGCCATTCACGCCGAGTACATGGAATGCGAAGGGCGCTATTACCGGCGTTCGGTAACGCTGACGAACGATCTGCTGGCGCTGTACGACATGTACAACAGTGCCGCCGCTGTACAAAAGCTGGAACAGCTCAAGGGCGATAGCGGCACGTATTGGCTGTTTGCAAAAGGCGACCGTTACGGTATCATGACGGAGGACGGCGAAGAAGTTGCCCCCGCCCAATACGCCTACTTTCAAAAGCTGGCGGACGACCGCGTGGAGGTGCGCACAAACGCCGCCGACGACTACGGCGCGATTCTCAATGAGCGCGGCGAAGTAGTCATGTCCAACACGACGTTTACCAAATTCGGCGAGGGACGCTTCACCAATAAAAACTGGGGAGAAGAAACGTTTGAAAAGCCCCTCGGTTCGGCGACTCTCCGCCTGATCCGCCCCGCCGATGCGGCGGACACGGCGGTCACACAAAGCGCCAACGGCTTTGACAAAACGACCGGTCCGTTTGTGCTCAAGGATATGTACGGCAAGACCTACGGCGACCGATATGATCTGATGGCGTTCACCGACCGCGCCGAGGTGGTCGGGCAAAACGGCAACGGCTATTTTCTGCTCGATCTGAACGGCAAGGTTTTGCGCAAACTGGACGATGTGGAAGTCGTCGCGGAGCAATCAAACGAACGCTTTTCTGTCACGCGCAAATACGTGTGGGACGGTAACTTTGACGGTTTTTCCGCGACAAGCGGCGCACTGTACGGTCTGCGGACAGCAAACGGCAAGACCATCCTCGAAACCAAGTTCAACGAGGTGAAGTTCCTCTCGGATACGCGGTTTGTCGGTCTGTACCTGACGCCCCATGCTCCGGATGGGGCGCTGCCCGCCTACACCTGTATCGTGGACGAACAAGGCAAGGTGATCTGCGACAAATACCATCATCTGCTTTTCGCGGGCAGTGCGGATACGACCTATCCTTACGCCGTGGAGATGTGAGCGACGGCAAAGGCGCATGCACCTATTATGTGATCGATTGGGACGGCAAACAAGTGCTCGATGAGGCCTTCACCGCCTGCGGAAAACCATCCGGCCACGGTATCGTGGAGTTGACCCGCACCGACGGCAGCACCGTGCGCGTCTCGCTCCAAACCGGTCAATCGGCGGCAACCACATCGGTGAACCCCGCGGACGTGGCGCTCGAACTGCGAACGGCGTTATTCGACACGCTGTTTCGCAGCGGCTATCCTCGCACCTACGCCGGCAGTTGGCTCGATTTGCAAACCGGCGCGTTGGTGGTCGGTGTGACCGACGAGCAGGCCATTGCCGACTATCGAGCGGCGGTACAGCCGCAGCTGGAACGCTTGGCGCAGACGGTAGAATCGTATAAAGAGGATAATTTTATACTATTTGTAAAACAATCCTACTCGCTGAACACCCTGATCGCTGCGCAAAACAAGGTAAGCGCCTATCTCGAAACTGCTTCTGCCCCCTTTATGATCGCCCTCGACGAGGAGAACAATCACGTTCGTGTCGTGATTTCCCCCAAACAAGCCGCTTCTCTGCGCGCCTATATCGCCGCACAAAATCTCCCCGCCGACATGATGTCCATCAAGGAAGGAGACGTGACCATCACCCCCGCATAATCGGCGCATCTATTTCGGCATTGCAATTTCCCTGATTCATGGTATAATAGTTACGAGTTTTATGTTGCGATAAAGGAGTATGGAACATGTCTCATCCCGATATGACCGTGTCCGCTTTGTTTGACCTGACCCACACCGCCGCCGCGCCGTTGCTGACCGCGTGCGACTACCCGTGGGAGGCGCTACCGCGCATCGGCGCTTTTATTCGCGAGTTGGGCGCGGCGTTGCCCGCCGACGAATACGATTCTCCCCGTGAAGGCGTGTGGATCCACAAAACCGCCGTCGTCGCTCCCTCCGCCTTTCTCGGAGACAATGTGATCATCGGCGCGGAAACCGAAGTGCGCCATTGCGCTTTTGTCCGCGGCAACGCGCTGGTCGGGGCGGGCGCGGTGGTCGGCAATTCCACCGAGCTGAAAAATGTCATCCTGTTCGACAAGGTGCAGGTGCCGCACTACAACTATATCGGCGACTCGATCCTCGGGTATCGCGCGCACATGGGTGCCGGCTCGATCACGTCCAATGTCAAGAGCGACAAAACGCTTGTTACGATCGCCTGCGGCGGCGAACGGCTGGAGACGGGGCTGAAAAAAATGGGTGCGATTCTCGGCGACGAAGTGGAAGTCGGCTGCGGCAGCGTGCTCAACCCGGGTGCGGTGATCGGCGCGCACAGCCAGATTTACCCGCTCTCGATGGTGCGCGGCTTTATCCCCGCCAACAGCATCTACAAAAAGCAGGGCGAAGTCGTCCAAAAACGATAATGACGATACGCAAAAACAGCCCCCGAATGGGGGCTGTTTTGTTCTGCCTGTAAGCGATTACAGTTCCGCTTTGCCGACCGACACTTGCAGGATGATGCGCGCATCGGAGCTGTCGATTTCGCCGTCGCCATTGACGTCGGCTGCCATTCTTTGCACGTCCGTCAAATCCACTTTACCGACCGCCGATTGCAGTACGATGCGGGCGTCGGAGGAATCGATCTCGCCACTGTCGTCCAGATCACCAAGCGTGAAAGCCGGCTGCACCACCAAGCCGTCGATGGCGTCCGTCAGCGCCTGTGTCGCCGCGTCTACTTCTTCCTGCGTGGCGTCGCCGCGATCGTTCACAGCTTTGGCAGCGTCACGTGCCGCGACATACGCCGCATAGCTGTCTTGCGTGTATTCGACATCGGAAACGTCGATTTCCAGCGCCTTTTCCAGCGCGGTCTTATCCGCAGGGAGCAAGGGTGAGCCCCACGTAACCGACTTCTGTGTGCCGTCCGCCAGCGTCGCCGTAATCACATAGCCGCGAATATACAGCGAGTTCTCCGCATGAAAATCACCCACATTCACCGACCAGTCCACACCGGTCGCACTGCCAAGCGTCTGATCATCGCGGGAAACGGACAACACCGCCCATTTCCCCCTCTGCATACCGTACTGGCTGAATGTGCCGAAGCCGTTATCATGAGGGTTGCTGCCGTCTACACTGGGGGCAGTCAAACCGTCTTTATCCGTGGTGTTAAAATGCCACCAATCGTTTCCGCCGGCGTGCCAATCCCAGAAATAAGTCACGTCGATGGTGAGATTTTTCACAACCGTGCCCTCTTCGATGCCCATCGACACCGCCAACGTGCCGCTGTCATAGCTGAAGCCCTGCTTCTGTCCCTTTAACCATTGCAGCACGCGATAACCGTCGTATTCGCCGATATCCACGGAGCGGTTGGGCGGATCGATCAGCCCGTCGCTGCCTTCCCCTTCGGGCATATCGATCAGCTTGACCAACTCGTCGTAATACAACTGTGCCATGGCGCGATAGCCCGGGCCGGTATAATGCACGCCATCGTCTGTGTCGAAATATTCATCGTGCGCAACCAGCATGCCGCGCAAATCGGCAGTCGGGAGATCATATTTCTCGGCGATCTTCTGTTGCGCCGGCATCACAAAGTCGGTAATCAGTTCGTCACGATGTCCCCAGACCGACGGTCCGTTGTAAATGCGGCCGCCGATGCTGAGCAGCACAAGCGGTTGATTGGGCTGATTGAGGTACGACGAAACCAACTCGTCATAGTCCTGTTCAAACGTATTGTTTCCACCATTATAGAAGCCGGGCTGTGCGTCGTTGACGCCCATATCGATGATCACGATATCTGCTCCATATGCCAAACTGTTCTCATAATAGGTGTTGGTGCCGATGTAGCTGTACGCCTGATTTTTAATCACAGAACAGCCGGGATAACCGAAATTGCGCACTTCAAATCCATTGCCCAGCATGATTTGCAGGTACGCCGGATAGCTGTGTCCCTTGGTGCCTTCGGTCGTGCTTGCGCCCACACAGGCGACTTTGACGGGGGTGTGATCAAAAGTGATTTTTTCCGTCGTGTCCTCAGCGCTTGCCGTCATCAGCGGCACAGCCGCCAGCAACAACGTTGCCGACAGGCACATGCCCGCTGCACGGCGAAATACCGATTTCAAATTCATGTGTCATTCCTGCTTTCTTTGGCGATCGAAGCCGCCGGATTTTGGCGCAAAACCGCGCACTTTCTTGTGGTCTATTATATAACAAACACAGGACGGTGTCAATGTCACCACGCTCCGAAAAAAAGACAATTGGTTTAGGCATATCGCCGATTCATGATAGGCGATCCCCCATACACGATATGGAATTGTTGATAGGATGACATACACCGACGACAAAAATCCCCTGCCGATTACTCGGCAGGGGATTTGATCCGCTGTTGATTGAAATAATTCCTAATTAGGAATTGACCGCGGTGACAACACCGGAACCGACGGTACGGCCGCCTTCACGGATAGCGAAGCGCAGACCTTCCTCGATAGCGATCGGGGTGATCAGTTCGACATCCATCTCGACGTTATCGCCGGGCATGCACATCTCCACGCCTTCCGGCAGCGAGATAACACCGGTCACGTCGGTGGTACGGAAATAGAACTGCGGACGATAGTTGTTGAAGAACGGGGTATGACGGCCGCCTTCTTCCTTGGACAGGACGTACACCTGGCCATGGAACTTCGTGTGCGGGTTGATGGAGCCGGGCTTGCACAGAACCTGTCCACGCTCGATCTCGTTTCTCTGGATACCACGCAGCAGCGCGCCGATGTTGTCGCCGGCCTCCGCATAATCCAGCAGCTTGCGGAACATTTCGATGCCGGTAACAACCGTCTTCTTTCTCTCTTCGGTCAGACCGATGATCTCGACTTCTTCGGACATCTTCAACTGGCCACGCTCCACACGACCGGTGGCAACCGTGCCACGACCGGTGATGGTGAACACGTCTTCGACAGGCATCAGGAAGGGCTTGTCGGTCGTGCGCTCCGGAGACGGAATGTATTCGTCAACCGCGTTCATCAGTTCGATGATCGGGGCATACGCCGGATCGTTGATATCGGTGGAGGTGCACTCCAGAGCCGCCAGAGCGGAACCCTTGATGATCGGGGTGTCGTCGCCCGGGAACTCATACTTGTTCAGCGCTTCGCGGATTTCCATCTCGACCAGCTCGAGCAGTTCGGGATCGTCCACTTGGTCGACCTTGTTCATGAACACAACGATCGAGGGAACGCCGACCTGACGGGCAAGCAGCAGGTGCTCGTTGGTCTGCGCCATAACGCCGTCGGTGGAAGCGATAACCAGGATCGCGCCGTCCATCTGCGCCGCACCGGTGATCATGTTCTTGATATAGTCGGCGTGTCCGGGGCAGTCCACGTGCGCATAGTGACGATGCGCCGTCTCATATTCCACGTGAGCGGTATTGATCGTGATACCGCGCTCGCGCTCTTCGGGCGCCTTGTCGATGTTCGCATAATCCATGAATTCTGCGCCGCCCTGCATCGCGAGCACCTTGGTGATCGCCGCAGTCAGCGTGGTCTTACCATGGTCAACGTGACCGATGGTACCGATGTTTACATGGGGTTTGGTTCTTTCAAACTTTGCCTTTGCCATTTGTATTTCCTCCTTAGATGAAATCTACGTTCTGCATCCGAACTTGTCAATTCCCATTGTAACAAGTCACACAGGGAATTGCAAGTCTTTTTGGAAAAAAACGTGTGAAATTTCTGAAAATAGCGGGTGCGAAACCGCCGCAAACGGCGATTTCGACCGAATTCGCTCTCTTACGCCTTCTTGGCGCGATTGGCAATGATCGTTTCCGCCACGTTCTTGGGCAGCTCCGCATAGTGGCTCGGCTCCATGACGTACTGACCGCGACCCTGCGTGCGCGAACGCAGATCGGTCGCATAGCCAAACATCTCGGACAGCGGGATCATCGCGCGGATCTGTTGCGCACCGGCCACGGCGTCCATGCCCTGCATGATGCCGCGACGGGAGTTGATATCGCCGATAACATCGCCCATATACTCCTCCGGCACGGTGACGACCACTTTCATGATCGGCTCCAGCAGCACCGGATCGGCCTTGCGCATAGCCTCTTTGAACGCCATAGAACCGGCGATCTTAAACGCCATTTCGGACGAGTCGACCTCGTGATAGGAACCATCGTACAGCGTGACCTTGGCATCCACAACGGGATAACCGGCGAGCACGCCGCTCTGCATGGCGCCCTGAATACCGGCGTCAACCGCGGGGATATACTCCTTCGGCACGGCGCCGCCGACGATGGCGTTGACAAATTCATAGCCCTTGCCGGTCTCGTTCGGCTCGAGCTTGATCTTGACGTGACCGTACTGGCCTTTACCACCCGACTGACG
>CAJKXG010000071.1 GCA_905203795.1 uncultured Oscillospiraceae bacterium
TGCGGCGGGCATATGCTGGGATGACAACTATAGATGGAGGGGACAGAGGAAGATGGATCAGTATGTGGTGCAATCGCTGGAGTTACACCTGTTTTTCGGGCGGATCATGAAAGAACACGCACTGTTTTTGCGGGCGGGGTTCACGCCCGCAAACGCGTCGTTTTCCGAAACAGCGGAATGTTACAAGCGGGAATTTGAGCGGCTGCTCCACCGCGCGTTATCACTCACCGGCGGGGTCGTCAGCCACGATGTGCGCTGTTCGGGCGAGTTGATCACGGAATTCACCGCGCGGGCGGAGCAACAGACCGCCTGTATGACGGGGATCGCGATCGACCGATCGATCACGGCGGCGGAAAAACGGCTTCGCAGCGGTTGCCCGTGCGGAGAGGGTCTGCGCCGTCATGTGCGGCAGCTCAATCGCACGGCATTGCGGCTGCTGGACGGTCTGATCGCGTTCAAAGAGACGATCCTGCACAATGTTTTGCGCTGCGACATGTTCACGATGAATTATCCGCTGTTGATTGAACATATCATTCGGGAAGCGAAGCTGTACCGCGATTACGTGTGGACGTTGGAGCGGGAGGGCGACCTGCCGTGCGAGTCGATGCGGGATGTCGAGTGCTTCTGGAATCGGATCATGATGGAGCACGCCATGTTTATACGGGGGCTGCTCGATCCGTCCGAGGAGACGCTGTTCCGCACGTCGGATGCGTTTGCGGGTGAATATGCCGCGCTGCTCGCCGCCTGTCGCGATGCACAGGCGCAGACGATGACCGAAGCCGAGACGGATGCTTCGCTTGAGGAAACACGCAAATTCCGTGATTTTAAGGCGGCGGGGACCAAGGGGATCGAACAGTGCGAGATCCGTTCGGTGATTCTGCCGCTGCTGGCCGATCACGTACTGCGTGAAGCGAATCACTATATTCGGCTGCTGGAGAGCTGAAATAGGGTAAAAAAAGAAGGCTGCCGAGAGGGCAGCCTTTTTTTGCTGTAGGCTTACTGTTTCGGTGCAAAATACGCTTCGGCGTTGTAGTAAGCGATATTTTTCACCAGTGCCGGTGCTTCGGCGGGATCGTACAGTCCCGCGTCCACCCAGCCGCCGACCACGTTGCAGAGGATACGGCGGAAATAATCGTGGCGCGGGTAGGAGGTGAAGGAGCGGCTGTCGGTCAGCATGCCGGTGAAATTGCCGAGCAGACCGCTGCTGGCCGCCAGCTTGAGCTGTTCGGTGATGCCGTCCACATGGTCGAGATGCCACCACGCCGCGCCCAGCATCAGACGGTTTACGCCGTCGTGCCAGAAGTTGCCGAGCATGGTGGCGATCTCGTACAGCGGTGTGGGATTCAATGTGTACACAATGGTGCGCGGCAAGGAGTTCGCCTGATCCAGTGTGTCGAGGAATGCGGCGAGATGCCGCACCGACAGCGCAGGCCCGACCGAGTCGTTGCCGCTGTCCACACCCGCCGTTTGCAGCAGTGCCGTGCGGTTGTTGCGCAGCGCCGACAGGTGAAGTTGCATGACCAGATCACGCGCCGCATACAGCGCCGCCATGTGTCGCAGCATGAAATCGAAATACACGGTTGTCGCCGCTTCTTCCGGCTTGCCGCCGCACATGACCGTGTCAAAGGCGGCACGGGCGGTATCGTAGTTGCCGACGACGGGCGGGATATCGTCCAGACTGATATCGGTGATGACGCAGCCGTTGGCGACAAAGAAATCCAGCCGCTGCTCCAGCGCCGCCAGCCATTCGTCGAAAGTGGACGCGCCCAGCCGCCGCACATAGTCGGCGAAGCCCGCACGGGTCAGCCCCGCCACCGCCATGTCGGGACGGAAGCTGGGGCAGACGCGTACATCATAGCCCTCCGCCCGCAGTTTTTGGTGATATTCCAGTGAATCCGCCGGATCGTCGGTGGTGAACACCGCTTTGACGCGGGAACGCGCAATCAGCTCGCGCGGGGTGAAGCCACCCGCCGCCAGCATGGCGTTGGCTTTGGCAAGAATGGCGGGCGCGGTGCGGGCGTTCAGCGGTTCTTCGATGTCGAAGTACGCTTTCAGCTCCATTTTCACCCAGTGATAGATCGGGTTGCCCGCCGCCTTGGGCAGCAGCTCGGCAAACGCGAGAAATTTCTCGTCGTATGACGCATCGCCGGTGATCAGGCGTTCCGGCACGCCGTTCGCGCGCATCAGCCGCCATTTGTAATGGTCGCCGCTCAGCCACAGTTCGCCGAGACTGCTGTACGGTTTGTTTTCGTAGATGTCACGCGGATTTAAGTGGCAGTGATAATCGAAGATCGGCAGTTCCCGCACCTCGGCGTACAGCGCGCGCGCCGTATCGCCGTTCAGCAGAAAACGGTCGGATAAAGTCAACATCGGTTTGGTCATACCGCTCCTCCTCAGCGCTGTACGCGACCGGAGCCGTCGCCGCCCGCCAACGCCAGAACTTCCGCAACGGAGACGTGGTTGGTGTCGCCCTCGATGGTGTGTTTCAGGCAGGACGCAGCGGTGGCAAATTCGATTGCCGCCTGGCTGTCCATACCGCTGTTCAGCGCATAAATCAAGCCGCCGCCGAAGCTGTCGCCGCCGCCTACGCGATCGACGATATGGACGGCATATTCTTTGGAGAAGCAGTAGTCGGTGCCGTCGTACAGCATCGCCGCCCAGCGGTTGTCCGACGCGGACAGGCTGGTGCGCAGCGTGATCGCCGCCCAGCGGCAGCCGAACCGATCGCACAGTTGCTTCGCCACCTCTTTGTAGCCTTCGTGGTTCAGCTTGCCGCCGGTCACATCGGTATTGGAGGCTTTGATGCCGAATACCTTTTCCGCATCTTCTTCATTGGCAATGACCAGATCCACATACGGCATCAACTCGCCCATGACGCGCCCTGCCTTTTCGCTGCTCCACAGATTTTTGCGGAAATTGAGGTCACAACTGACCGTGATGCCTTTTGCGCGTGCCCGTTTGCATGCCTCCAGCGTGATCGCCGCCAGCGAATCGGACAGCGCGGGCGTGATACCGGTGAAGTGGAACCAGCCTGCGTCCGCCAGAATGGTATCCCAATCAAAATCTGCGGCGGTGGCAGCGGAGATGGAAGAATATTTGCGGTCATAAATCACTTTGGAGGGGCGCTGGGACGCGCCTTTTTCGAGATAATAGATGCCCAGCCGCTCGCCGCCGCGCACCATGCCGGCGGTGTCCACACCGTATCGGCGCAGACTGTTGACGGCGGCCTGCCCGATCTCGTTGTCGGGCACCTTGCTGACAAACGCCGCCGGAACGCCGTAATTGGCAAGCGAAACCGACACGTTTGCCTCACCGCCGCCGTATACCGCACCGAAGCTGTCCGCCTGTACAAAACGGGTGTAACCGGCAGGGCTGAGCCGCAGCATGATTTCACCGAAACAGACTACTTTTTTCATGACATTGCATCCTTTCTATCGTTAAGCGCGCGCTTCCGCAATTTTGGCGAGAAACGCTTTGGCGGCGGCGGTCACGGCGGCATAATCGCCGGTTTTGGCGCCGCCGGTCAACTGACCGCCCACGCCGACTGCGACCGCGCCGTTGCGAATCCACTCGCCCACATTGTCCAGCGTCACGCCGCCGGTGGGCATCAATTCTGCCTGCGGCAGCGGTCCGCGGAATGCTTTGATGATTTTCGCGCCGAACAATTCGCCGGGGAACACCTTCACGATGTCCGCGCCTGCTTCCATGCATTCGACGACTTCCTTCACCGTCATCGCGCCCGGCAGGACGGCGATGCGGTAGCGGTTGCACAGTTTGACCATCTCCGCGTTGAAGCAGGGGCTGACCACAAATTGCGCGCCGTTCAGGATGGCGTCACGCGCGGTCTCCGCATCCAGCACCGTGCCCGCGCCGATGAGGATCGAGCCGTCGGCGTATTTTTTGCTGAGCGCGCGGATGACTTCGCCTGCGCCGGGAACGGTGTAGGTGATTTCGATGGCGGCGACGCCGCCCGCCAGCAGCGCGTCGGTGATGGCAAACGCCTGCTCCGCATTTTCCGCGCGCACGACCGCCACCAGACCGGCGGCTTTGATCTTTTCAATAACTTGCGATTTATTCATGATGCTTATATCCTTTCCTTTTCCGAATATCAAACGCCCGAATAGGCGGAGAAGCCGCCGTCCACCGGCACGACTACGCCGGTGACAAAACCGGAGGTGTTGTCATCCAACAGCCAATCCAGCGTGCCGAGCAGCTCCGACGCTTCGCCGAACCGCCCCATCGGGGTGTTGGCAAGGATTTTTTCCGTGCGGGGCGTGGGCGTGCCGTCCTCGTTGTACAGCAGCGCGCGGATCTGGTTGGTCACGAAAAAGCCGGGTGCGATCGCGTTGACGCGCACCCCCGCTTTGGCGAAATACACCGCCAGCCATTGCGTGAAATTAGAGACGGCGGATTTGGCGGCGCTGTAGGCGGGAATTTTGGTGAGCGGACGGAACGCGTTCATGGAGGACACGTTCAGAATCACCGCCGGTTTACCCAGCATATCCCGCGCAAACACCTGCGTCGGCAGCAACGAGCCGAGCAGGTTCAGTTCCATGACGAAGCGGAAGCCCTCGCTGTCCAGATCGAAGAAGGTTTTGGTGCCTTCCGCGTCGTAAAACTCGTCGTCGGTCGTCCCCTTGGGATTGTTGCCGCCCGCACCGTTGATCAGCACGTTCGGCGTGCCCAGTTCGGCGACAATGCGCTCTCTGGCCGCTTGCAAACTGCCCTCGTCCAGACAGTTGGCCGCCACGGCTATAGCGTGCCCGCCTGCCGCTGTGATCTCATCGGCGACGGCTTGGGCGGCTTCCTCACGCAGATCGACGACGGCAACCGCCGCACCTTCGGCGGCAAGATGTTTGGCAAATGCGGAGCACAGCACGCCGCCCGCGCCCGTGATCACCATGATTTTATCGGAAAATCGCTTACTCATAGTCTGTTCCCCCTGTTTATTCCGCCTTGGAAATGGCTTCCCACAGCCCGTTGATGTAGGTCGCGCCCAGCGCGCGGTCGTACAGCCCGTATCCCGCACGTCCCTGTTCGCCCCAGATCATGCGCCCGTGGTCGGGGCGAATGTAGCCGTCGAAACCCGTGTCGTGCAGTGCCTTGAGAATGGCGTACAGATCGAGCGAGCCGCAGCAGGACAGGTGCGGCGCTTCCTCAAAGCAGTGGTCGCCGGTGAATTTGATGTTGCGCGCATGCACGAAATGGATGCGGTCGCTGCCAAAGCGGCGCACCATGTGCTCGAGATCGTTGCCCGGCGATGCGCCGAAGCTGCCGAAGCACAGGGTCAGACCGTTGCGGGGAGAGGGGTTGAGCGCAAACAAGCGCGCAACGCTCTCCTCGTTCGTGATGATACGCGGCAGACCGAAAATGCCCCATGGCGGATCGTCCGGATGGATCGCCATGTTCACGTCGCACTCCTCGCAGACGGGGATGATGCGCGACAGAAAATGCCCGAGATTCTCCCAAAGACGATCTTCGTCCACTTGCGCATAGCGGTTCATCAGCTCGCGCAGCCCTTCCTTGGTGTAGCTTTCGTCCCAGCCGGGCAGCGACAATTCGCTTTTCAGCGGATCCATTGTCAGCACCGTTTGGTGATCGTAGGCGAGCGCGTTGGAGCCGTCCGCCAGCGGGCGTGCCAGATCGCTGCGCAGCCAGTCGAACACCGGCATGAAATTGTAGCAGATGGTCTTGACGCCCACCGCGGCCAGACGGCGGATGTTTTCGCAGTAGTTGTCGATATACGTTTCGGCGGTGGGCAGTCCCAGCTTGATATCCTCGTGCACGGGGACGCTTTCCACCACTTCAAATGTCAGCCCGTTTGCCGCAGCCGCGTCGCGCACCGCTTCGATGTCCGCGACCGGCCACACCTGCCCAACCGGCACCGAATACACGGCCGATACCACGCCCGTCATGCCGGGAATCTGCCGGATGGCGGACAGGGTCACCGGATCGTTTTCACCGTACCATCGAAATGTCAGCTTCATATGTTTTGAGTCTCCCTTTTTCAATTGTTGTAGGTGCCTTTCGTGTCGGATACGATGTCCTGCACATCTTTGGCCCGCGAGGTGGCGACGCGTTTTTGCAGTTCCTGATAGAACAGCTCGTCGTCAAACGGCAGATCAATGGTTTTATCCAGCCAACCGGACAGATGCATCGCATTGGAGAGCGTCAGTCCGTTCAGTCCTTCATAGCCCTCGGCGATCATCTTCCCTGTGCCGAGAATCTCCGCCGCAAATGCCTCGAGTACGCCAGAATGCTGCCGATTGTCGCCGTAGCCGGTCACATCCGGCTCGGTGGTTTCATACGGAATGGTGGCAAACGGCACGGTGTTGATCTTGGTGAATTCGCTTTCGTACATCTCCAGCCGCTTCATCACCAGTTTCCCGTTTTCACACACGAGACTGCCGCCGTCCATATCCACCTCAAAGCGATTCGCACCGGGGGCGTCCGCTGTGGAGGTGACAAACAAACCGGTCGCACCGTTGGGATATTCCACATAGGCGGTCACGTCGTCTTCGACTTCGATCTGATGCCATTTGCCTTCGTGGATGAAGGCGCGCACGCGGCTGGGCATACCCGTAATCCACTGCCACAGATCGAGATTGTGCGGGCATTGATTGAGCAGCACACCGCCGCCTTCGCCCGACCAAGTGGCACGCCAGCCGCCGGAGTTGTAGTAGGCCTGCGAGCGATACCAGTCGGTGATCAGCCAACTGGTGCGGCGGATAGCGCCCAGCTCACCGCTTTGCACCAACGCCCGCATTTTGCCGAACATCGGGTTGGTGCGCTGATTGAACATCATGCCGAACTTTTTGCCGGAGGCGCGCGCCGCCTCGTTCATCTCTTTTACCTGTTTGGTGTACACGCCTGCGGGTTTTTCGCACATGACGTGCAGTCCGCGGCGGAACGCCGCGATCGCCAGCGGCGGGTGG
>CAJKXG010000072.1 GCA_905203795.1 uncultured Oscillospiraceae bacterium
CGGCGCTTTTGTCGTTGTGATGATTTTGGTGGTAGTCGTTGGTTTTTCGGCAATCGTTGTTTTGACGGTCGTCGGTGCCTTTGTGGTAGATGTCGTTGCCTTTGTGGTAGTGGTTGTTTCCACCGCTGTCGATGCTTCTGTCGTGGTAGTGGTTGTTTCCACCGTTGTCGATGCTTCTGTTGTGGTAGTGGTTGTTTCCGCCGTTGTCGATGTTTCTGTTGTGGTTGTGGTCGCAGCAGTGAGTGTCGCTTCTGTTGTGTCGGTCGTCGTTGCAGTTACGTCAGAGAGGACGGTCGTTGACGAAGAGGCGGTTTCATCCTCTGTAGTATCGGATATCGAACTGCATGCAGGGAAAGCCGTAATAAACAAGATGGCTGCCAGTAAAAGAATGGCTTTTTTTAGCATAGGGTATGCTCCTTTTTGCGTTTATAAAATCATACTACACCTTTCCGCCGCATCTGTCAACTATAAGCGAATAAACTGCACCGGCTTTATTGAGTGCTTTTCTGAATCACGACCGCTTGGCTGCCCATTTCGGCGTAGCGCTGTTCCGCCAGCCAGCGGGAAAAATGTACGACGCCCCTGCCGTTATACGGGTCATTGAACCAATAGCCGGTTTCATCCCAACCGACCAGTACCATGCAATGCTCATTGGCGGGCCACGTATAGGTGCTGCCGTCTGCCAACTGCCATTGCGTGCTTTGGAAGGAGGGAATCATGCCGATGGTGACCCACACCGGCACGGGGATGCCTTGGCTCACATACGTGTCGCACAGCTCCGCTAGTGTTTTGCCGCGCACGGTCGAAACCGTGTATTTGTCCGCCGGCAGCAGTTGTTGGCAGGCTTTTTCGATCACCGGCGCAAAACAGCCGTAACCGGCGTTGGTGTAGGGATCGCCGATAAACCGTTCGTTGGGGTCGTCGCCGTATAGCCGCCCGTTGCTTCTCCACAGCCCTCCGCACGGAAGATATTGGTCAATGAACGCATCCACCGTGATGTTGACGCCGAGATAGTTGAGCGCCATAACGGCGCTGACGCTTTCACAGCCCGAGAGGTACTTTTCCTTCTGGCTGATATACGGTACGGACAGCTGGAAGCTGGTTGGTTTGGCGGATGTTGTGCCCGTGGGGTTTTCCGCCCGCACCGTCGTGGTCGTCGTCGGCGCTTGTGTGGTTGTGGTGGTCGTTTTGGTGGTGGTCGTTTTGGTGGTGGTCACCGTCGTGGTGGTCGTCGCAGCGGTCGCGGTGGTTTGGGAGACGGGTATCGTCGGATCGGTCGGCTGCGCCGTCTGATAGAGGAAATACCCTAAAAGGAACACGCATACAGACAGAGCGAAAAGGACGATACTGATTGTCAGGATATGGTGGTGTTTTGTATTACGGCGAGATATGGCGGATTCCCTCCCTTCGGATGATAGCAAGGCACAGAAACCGGAGGACAGAAAAGTTACATCAAACATTCTACAGGAATTATCAAGATTCGTCAACTGTATAAATTTGGATATCCCTTTTATCGTTCGTCGGGGTATGAAAAAGCCGATGAAGCGGCAGGCTTCATCGGCCTTTGTGTCTTCAGATGCGGTTTTTGATCTCGTCCGTGATTTTTTCGATAAACGCATCCAGCGTCATGGTTTCGGTCTGTGCCGTATCGCGGTGGCGGATGGACACCGTGCCGTCCTCGACCTCTTTTTGCCCGATGATCACCATGTACGGTACGCGATCGACCAACTGCGCTTCACGGATCATGTAACCGATTTTTTCGTTGCGGTTGTCCATTTCGCAGCGGATGTGCGCCGCGCGCAGCGCTTCGTACACCTTCGCCCCGTATTCGGCGCTCTTTTCGGACACCATCAACACCTTGACCTGCGTCGGCGCCAGCCACACCGGGAACTTGCCGGCAAAATGCTCGGTCAGGATGCCGATAAAGCGTTCGATCGAACCGAAGCAAACGCGGTGGATCATGATCGGACGCTGTTTTTCGCCCTTTTCATCAATATATTCCAGTTCAAAGTTCAGCGGCATCTGGAAATCGAGCTGGATCGTGCCGCACTGCCATGTGCGTCCCAGCGTGTCCTCCAGATGGAAGTCGATCTTCGGACCGTAGAACGCGCCGTCGCCTTCGTTGATCGTGTAGGGCAGGTTCAGCTTTTCGAGCGCGGCCTTCAGACCGTTGGTCGCGGCTTCCCAGTCCTCGTCGCTGCCCATGCTGTCTTCCGGACGGGTGGACAGCTCCACCGCATATTTGAATCCGAATTTGTTGTACACCTCGTCGATGAGATGGACGACGCCCATGATCTCATCGGTGATCTGTTCGCGGCGCATGAAGATGTGCGCGTCGTCCTGCGTGAAGCAGCGGACACGGAACAGGCCATGCAGTGCGCCCTTCAGCTCGTGGCGATGCACCAGACCCAGCTCGCCGATGCGCAACGGCAGATCGCGGTAGCTGTGCGGCTGGCTGCGATACACCATCACGCCGCCGGGGCAGTTCATCGGCTTGACGCAATAGGTGTCGTCGTCGATGGTGGTGGAATACATGTTGTCCTTGTAGTGATCCCAGTGACCGCTCGTCTCCCACAGGTGGCGGTTCATAATCATCGGCGTGGCGACTTCCACATAGTTTTCGCGGGTGTGGATGTCGCGCCAATAGTCGATCAACGCATTTTTGAGCGCCATGCCCTTGGGCAGGAAGAAGGGGAAGCCGGGCGCTTCGTCGCACAGCATAAACAAGCCCATTTCCTTGCCGATGCGGCGATGATCGCGCTTTTCGGCTTCTTCCAGCAGCTTCAGATACTCGTCCAGCTCCTGCTGCGAGGCAAACGCGATGCCCTTGATGCGGGTGAGCATCTTGTTGTTTTTGTCGTTTTTCCAGTACGCGCCCGATTGCCCCATGATCTTGAAGGCTTTCAGACCCTTGGTGTAGCAAAGGTGCGGACCAACGCACATGTCCACGTAATCGCCCTGCTGATAGAAGCTGATTACCGCGTCGTCCGGCAGATCGCCGATGTGCTCGACCTTGTATTTTTCCCCGCGGCTTTCCATCAGCGCGATCGCTTCGGGACGGGGGAGGATAAACGGCTTGATCGGCAGATTTTCTTTGACGATCTTGCGCATCTCCTGCTCAATCGCCTGCAGATCCTCGTCGGTCAGCTTGGTGTCGCCCAGATCCACGTCATAGTAGAAGCCCTTGTCCGTGGCGGGACCGTAGGCAAAATCCGCCTGCGGATACAGGCGTTTGATCGCCTGTGCCATAATATGCGCGGCGGTGTGGCGAAGGGTATGGAGTTCTTCCTCCTTCGGGCACTCGCCGGTTTCTCCGTTGTTGTAAATGATCTTCATGATATTACCTCACAACTTTACAATTGTCCTGATCGTTTGATCACTATAAATGACAGTATATAATAAATCGGGACAATCTGTCAAGCGTTTGGCGCTGTTCGGGAGAGAATTTTGAGGGGGAAAATAGGTTTTTCTTGCAAATCGGGCGGCGGTGCGTTAAGATAAGGGAGAGAAAAAGGGGGGAGACGGCTGTGAAACAGATCACCATCGGTGTGGTGGCGCACGTGGACGCGGGCAAGACCACGCTGACCGAACAGCTTTTGTATCGTTCCGGCACACTGCGGGAAGCGGGCAGTGTGGACAGGGGAACGGCACAGACGGATTTCTTAGAGGTGGAGCGCAGCCGCGGCATTTCGGTCAAGGCGTCGTCCACGCAGATTCGCCGCGACGACGTGTGCATCAACATCATCGACACGCCCGGGCACGTGGATTTCGCATCCGAAGTGGAGCGGGCGCTGGCGGTGCTGGATGCGGGCGTGCTGGTGATCTCTGCCGCCGACGGCATCGAGGTGCAGACCGAGCTGCTGTACGAAGCGCTGTGCACCACCAAAACAAATACGGTGTTTTTTATCAACAAGATTGATTGGACAGGCAGCGACGTCCAAGCCGTTTTGCAGGAGATACGCGGGAAATTTACGCCGCAGCTTCTGTGCTTTACAGACGTGACAGGCGAGGGCGACAGGGGATGCACCGTTCGTCTGCGCCGCTTGTCCGAGCCGGATTTCTTTGCCGAAGCACTGGAACTGGCCGCCGGACTGGACGACGATCTGATGGAGAAATATCTGACCGACACGCCCGTGTCCGAGAGCGAATTGGCGGCGGCGCTGAAAGAACAGATACGTCTGGGGAAACTCTGCCCTGTGCTGTGCGGCAGCGCGCTGTACGGCGTGGGTGTGGAGGAATTGCTGCAGGTGCTGGAAACGTATGTCGAGCCGGTGCGGGACAACCCCGACGACGCGTTGTCCGGCGTGGTGTACCGCATCACGCATGATAAAACGATGGGGCGCGTGGCGCATGTGCGCATGTTCGGCGGACAAATTCAAAACCGCGATACGGTGAAGCTGTCCTCCGGCGAGGAGGGCAAGGTGTCGCAGATACGGCGGTACACCGGCTCGCGGTTCACCGACGTCGGCGAAGCGCACCGCGGGGATGTGGTGGCGCTGTGCGGACTGCCGAATGCGCGGGTGGGGGATATCATCGGCGAGGCCGCGCATCTGCTGGGCTATGAGTTGTCCGTCCCGCTGCTGAAGGTGCGCGTGCTGCCGGAAAAAGCGGAGGAGTTGTATCCGCTGATGGCGGCGCTGACCGAATTGTCGGCGGAGGATCCCAAGCTGGATATGGAATTTACGCCCGAGGAAAAGGAGATCGACATCCAGATCACGGGTACGATCCAATTGGAAATTCTGGAAGCGCTGCTCAAGACGCGGTATAATCTCGCGGTGACGTTTTCACCGCCGACCGTCATCTATAAGGAGACGCCGACGACGGCAGGACGGGGATTCACGGCGTACACCATGCCGAAGCCCTGTTGGGCGGTCATCGACTTGCGTATCGAGCCGGGTCCCAGAGGTTCCGGTCTGGAGTATCATTCGGAAGTGCCGAACAAGCAGATTTTTTACCGCTATCAGAATCACATCGAAACCGCCGTTCCCCGCGCGCTCAAGCAGGGCATGTACAACTGGGAGGTCACCGACCTCAAGGTGACGCTGGTGGGCGGCGGACATCACGCCATCCACACGCATCCGCTGGATTTCTTCCTCGCCACGCCGATGGCGGTCATGGAAGGACTGCGCAGCACCGGCACGACGCTGCTCGAACCGATGCAGCTGGTGCGCATCGCCGCGCCGGAGGAGTTTGTGGGTAAGGTGATCGGGGACATGATCGCGATGCGCGGCGAATTTGAGTCGCCGGTGATCGCGGACGGTCGCTTTACGATGGAGGCGAAAGTTCCCGCCGCCACCTTTATGGATTACACCGTGCGGCTGGCGTCGATGACCTCGGGACGGGGGATGATCAGCACCCGTTTCGCCGGCTATCAGCCGTGTCCGCTGGAACTCGGCGCGGTGGCAAAACGCCGCGGGGTGAATCCGCTGGATCGCGAAAAGTGGATTTTGACGCAGCGCGGCGCCATGCAGGGTGCCGGCGCGTCCCTGTGATCTCTCATAAAAAGCAAGCACGCCCGTCTGCTCGGCAGACGGGCGTATATTCGTTTGGGCGATCAGATCACGTAGTCGTTGGCGTAGCGGGCGCGCTGATTGTCGAGGATGTCCTGCAGGGTGATGTTGTCCAGATAGTCGTTGATCACCCGATACAGTCCCTGCCACACCGGCAGCATGGCGCATTCTTCGCTGCGGCTGCACAGGACAGGGTCTTGCTCCAGACACGCCACGGGCGCGATGCTGCCTTCCGTGATGCGCAGAATATCGCCGACGGTGTATTTGTCCGGCGATTTGGCAAGGCGGTATCCGCCCTGAAAGCCGCGGTTTGTTTGCAAAATATCCGATTTGTTGAGCATCGGCACGATCTGCTCCAGATATTTTTTGGAAATGTTCTGCCGTTCGGCGATGTCCTTCAGCGCGACATAGCCGTCGCCCGTGTGTTCCGCGAGATCGAGCAGCATGCGCAGCGCATAGCGCCCTTTGGTGGATATTTTCATGTTGCGACACCTCATCTTCTGATTCATACTACTATAATACCATATATTTAGTAGGTTTTCAAGTAGAAATGCAAAATTTTATTTTGGCGTGCGGTTAGGACTGGACAAAAGGCGTGTTTTGTACTATGATAGAAACAGCAATTGCATCCTGCTTCGGCAGGACAAGATAAGGGAGAGGGATTCGGATGCAACAATCATTTACCCCCGCGATGGATCGTTTGGACGAAGACGTATGGCAGACCTATGACCGCGGCTGTTTTCAGATGGCGGACGGTGTGCTGACCGTCGCGGACGGCTGGGTATCCGCCAAACAGGTGGATGCGGAAAATTTCGTGTTTGAGTTTTCCGCCCGCGCGCCGGAGGACGCGCCGCAGGTGCAGATCTGGGCGGGCTTTAAGCATTACAGCCGCGATTACCGCTATGTGGTGGCGCTGCGCGGCGGCAACAACAACCACTTGTATCTCGCGCGGCTCGGCGCGGAGGGATACGACAAAATGCTGGCGCTGCGTCCGCTGGAGCAGTCGCCGCTGCCCGGTGTGTGGTACACGCTGCGGGTGGTGTGCGCCGGCAAAAAGATCGCGGTGTATCTCGGCGATGACGAGCAGCCGATGCTGTGTGTGGAGGACGACGACGCGCCGTTTGCGTCGGGTGGGGTGTCGCTGGGCGGCAGCTATGTGCCGACGCAGTTTCGCGATGTGCGCGTAACGGAAGTCGCCGCCGATTATCTGGACGGCGTGGCGAAGCAGGCGGATTATCTCGCGTCGGTGACGCTGGCGCCGGAGGAGCGGGAAGCGGCTCGCCGTCGGCAACGCGCGGCGTATCGCCCGTTTGCCGTGCCCGGTCTGCCGGAGGAACGGCTGGA
>CAJKXG010000073.1 GCA_905203795.1 uncultured Oscillospiraceae bacterium
TGCCGCGCAGATTGTGCTCCACCGCACCGCGCACGGTGAGCAGACTGCCGTTGCCTGCGCGTCGTTTTGCCGGCACGGGAATGCGCCGCCGTCCGCTCAGATACTGCCCCGTGACCGACCGCTCGCAAGCGCAGATATCCGCCGGTGTGCCCGCGCACACGATCTCGCCGCCGTGCACCCCCGCACCCGGACCGATATCCACGATCCAATCCGCCGCACGCATGGTGTCCTCGTCGTGCTCGACCACGATCAGCGTGTTGCCGAGATCCCGCAGCCGTTTCAGTGTGGCCAGCAGCTTGTCGTTGTCCCGCTGATGCAAGCCGATGCTCGGCTCGTCGAGGATGTACAGCACGCCCATCAGGTACGACCCGATCTGCGTGGCGAGACGGATGCGTTGGCTCTCGCCGCCGGACAGTGAGCCGGACGCGCGGGACAGCGTGAGGTAGTCCAGCCCGACGCTTTGCAGGAAGGACAGCCGTTCGATGATCTCCTTGAGGATGCGCTCTCCGATCAGGCGTTCCCGCTCGGTCAGCGACAGTGCGCGGAAAAAGTCCAGCGCGTCGGCGACCGACAGGTCGCACAGCTCGGCGATGTTTTTGCCGCCGACCGTCACCGCCAGGCTTTCGGGACGCAGCCGCTGTCCGTCGCAGTCGGGGCAATGGGCGTGACTCATATAGCTTTCCAGTTCCTCCCGCATCCAGCCGCTCTGCGTTTCGCGGTGGCGGCGCTGGAGGTTGTTGAGGATACCCTCAAATTCGGCGGTGTACACGCCGGTGCCGTACTCGTTTTTGCGGGTCATGCGGATCTTTTCGCCCTTCGACCCGTACATCAGGATATCGACCACCTGTTGGGGAAGCTGTTCATACGGCGTGTCCAGCGAAAAACCGTAGTGCTTCGCCAACCCCTCGTAATACATCTGTGCGATGGAACTGCCGTCGGCGTAGTTCCACCCGCTGGCGCGGATCGCCCCCTGCCGGATGGACAACTTGGGATCGCCGATGACCAGCGCAGGGTCCATCGACAGAAAAATACCGAGACCCGTGCATTTCGGACACGCGCCGTAGGGATTGTTAAAGGAAAACATGCGCGGCGTCAGTTCTTCCACGCTCACGCCGTGTTCAGGACAGGCGTAATTCTGCGAGAAAGTCAGCAGCTCGCCGCCGATCACATCCACATTGAGCAATCCGCCGGTCAATCCCGTTGCCGTTTCGACGGAATCCGCCATGCGTCCGCGCACATCTGCGCGCACCACCAGCCGATCCACCACGATCTCCACCGTGTGTTTTTTGTTCTTCTCCATCGGGATCGTCTCGGACAGGTCATAGACGATGCCGTCCACCCGCACGCGCACATAACCCGCTTTGCGCGCGGCCTCCAGCTCTTTCGCATGCTCGCCCTTGCGTCCGCGCACCACCGGTGCGAGCAATTGCAGCCGCGTCCCCTCCGGCAGCGCCAGCAATTGATCCACGATCTGATCCACCGTCTGCTGCTTGATCTCGCGCCCGCAGACAGGGCAGTGCGGGATACCGATGCGGGCGTACAGCAGACGGAGGTAATCGTAAATCTCCGTTACCGTGCCCACGGTGGAACGCGGGTTTTTGGAAGTGGTTTTTTGATCGATGGAAATGGCGGGAGACAGCCCCTCAATCTCGTCCACATCCGGCTTCTCCATCTGCCCGAGAAACATGCGGGCATAAGAGGACAGGCTCTCGACATACCGCCGCTGCCCCTCGGCATACAGCGTGTCAAACGCCAGCGACGATTTGCCCGACCCGGACAGCCCCGTGAACACCACCAGCTTGTCCCGCGGGATATCCACATCCACATTTTTCAAATTGTGCTCGCGCGCACCGCGTATGATCAATTTATCTGTCATTGCGTAATTCAGCCCTTTCTCTTCCCCCAGTATACCCACTTTTTCGACCGTCCGCAAGACACATTTTCGTTTTGAGGGTCAACTGCGGCGTATTTTACAATTTTTTCACAAAATTTAATGGGTTTTACCCATGGACAAACGGTCATTTTTCCTGTATAATAAGTTTTCAAGATGTTATCGATCCACAAGGAGGACTTCGTAATGACGAAAGTAAAACGAATTTTCTGCACAGCGCTGGCTGTGGTGATGATGTTGTCCGCGCTGCTGCTGTCCGGCTGCTCGACGACCGGAACGGCGGTGACGGTGGGCGACACGTCCTATTCCACCGGCGAATATCTGGCGTATCTGTATAATGCGTTCTATCAGATTTATTATCAGAACTATCTGTATTATTACGCGCAATCCACCGACGTGTGGGAGCAGACCTATCCCTACGGCGAGGGCGACGACGCGCCCAAGCTGAAGCTGGCGGACTGGATCCGCGAATCCGCCAAGGATACGATGCTGCGGCAGGTGGCGGTGTCCATGAAGCTGAAGGAGTACGGACTGGATCTGACCGAGGAGCAGCAGAAAACGCTGGCGGACGATCTGGCCAGCATCAGCTCTTCCCAGTATGAAGCGTTCCTGAAGCTCGGCTTCAACAAGGACAGCTACGCGCGTATGTATAAGGAAGTGTACTTCCAGGGTGACGCGCTGTTCTACGGTCTGTACGACAAAGGCGGCCAGCGCGCGATGTCCGAGGAGGAGATCCGCGAGTACTTTGACAAGAACTTCATCAGCTACAAGAGCATTAACGTCTCGCTGGTGGACAGCGACAGCAAAGAGGATATGTCCGAAAGCGAGCAAAAAGCAGTGCTGGATAAGCTGGACAAATACCTCAAGCAGTATCAGGAGTCCGGCGATTTCGATGCGGTGATCGAGCAGTACAATGCCGATGAAAAGGCGGCGTCCGAAGATAAGGACGATACTGATAAGGACGACGACAAATCGGACGATGCCGACAAGGATACCGCCGACGATAAGGACAACGATAAAGCGGACGATGCCGACAAGGATACTGACGACGGCGATGCGGAAGACGACAAGGACACCGTCAACAACGAAAACCGCGTGGACATCGACGCCAACACCTACGGCGACGAAGATTTCACCAACGCGATCAAAGAAAATCTCCCGAATTTCGGCGATGCGAAGGTGTTCACCTGCAAAAAAGGCGGTTCGCTGACTGCTACGCTGATGTTGCGTCTCGATCCCGAAGCAGAACGCGGCAAGGATGACGACGGCAACGAGGTGGACTATTTTGCGGACAGCCGCAAGAGCATCCTGCGCGGCGCGAAATATGAGGAGTTCCGCGAGGAGATCGACGGCGTGGTCGAGCAACTGAAGAAGGACGGCAAGGTCTCCTTCAACGAACGCATTATCGATAAGTGCGATCCCAAATCCTTTGTGGGCTGATCGTTTCACGGTTTTACCTGCATTGACGGGGGCGGGCAATCTGCCCGTCCCTTGTTTTTTCGGAAAGGAAGTGCGCATATGACGCAAAAAACCAAACAGAGACTGGCGGCGCTGCTGACGGCGCTGACCATGGGGCTATCGCTGGCGGGCTGTTCCGGAGACGACACCCCCTCGTCCTCCAAGACGGATAAACCTGCGTTTGAAAACGTGGATCGCAGCGCCGTTGTCATGACGGTGAACGGCGACGACATCACCGTCGGGGACTATCTGCCGTATCTGTACAATTCCCTGGACAGCGTGCTGAGCAGCGACGGCGCACAACTGTATAGTTCGGCAGACGACCTGTTTTCCCTGTTGGTCGAATACCGCGGCAAGGAATACCAGGTGGATGAATATGTGCACCAACTGGCGCAGGACAGCATCCGTTCCGCTTATGTCATCCGTTCGTTGATGAAAGAGTATGATGTGAAGCTGTCCGACGAGCAGGAAAAGGAACTGGCGGATTCGACGTCGTCGCTGGACGCGGAACAGGCAAAGCTGCTGGGCTTCACCCTGGAATCGTACACCAACATGGTGCGTTCCGCCTTCTATGAGGATCATGCGCTGTTTGACGGTCTGTATGGCAAAGGCGGCGCGCTGGAGGTGTCGGAGGAAGAACTGAAAACGTTTTTTGACGATAATTTTATCAGCTTTTTGCTGTTGCGCGTGGAACTGACCGACGCCCAGGACAAGGAGTTGTCCGTCTCCGAAAAGCAAAAGGTGCTTTCGCGGCTGAACACGTATCAAACCTATTATCAGCAGGATGGCAACTTTGAAAAGCTGGTGGCCTATGAAGAGGGCGACCGCAACATCGCCTACGCCGATTTCAAAGGCGACACGAGCAAGGTGAACTGCCGCCTCGACGAAGTTGTCAAGACCTTCAAGGACACGGAGTTGGCCGCCATCGTACAGAGCATGCGCATCGGCGAAGTGCGCGTAGCGCAATATCACGATCAGTCGAATATCCCCTGTGCGGCGCTGATCCTGCGCGTCAAGCCGGGCGCGGACGGTATGACGGACGAGGAATACTACGAAGCCTGCCGCGACAGCCTGCTTTATTACACACGTTTCGACACATTTGAAGCCTTGCTGCGCGAGAAAATGGACGCGCTGGATACGACCGTCAACGCCGATGTGGAAAAGCAGCTTGACCCGCGCGAATATTATGTGCTGAAATAAGCACAATCGAACAACAGACTAAGCCGAATAAGCGGTATCTCCTCTGTGAGATGCCGCTTGTTTTTTTGGAATTTTTACCATTCCGCCGTCAAAAAGTTTTGCCGGAAATGCCGCATAAAACCGCAGCGGCGACAAACACTAGGAAAGCAACTTTGAAGCAATCGCGGCAGACGGATTGCTGTCGGCACCCATTTGCCGCTGTGAAAGGAATGGTTAGAGACAATGAAAGCCACAGGAATCGTGCGCCGTATCGACGATTTGGGGCGTGTGGTGATCCCCAAAGAAATTCGGCGGACTATGCGGATCCGCGAGGGCGACCCGCTGGAAATATTCACCGACAGCGACGGCGAAGTCGTGTTCAAGAAATATTCGCCCATGGGCGAAATGGCGCCCTTTGCGGGGCAATATGCCGACGTGTTGGCGCGCGCGACCGGTCTTGCCATGTTGATCAGCGACCGCGACCACGTGATCACTGTCGCGGGGATGTCCAAAAAAGAGCTGCAGGAGCGGCGCGTATCCGCCGCGCTGGAGGACTTGATGGAACAGCGGCACACGCATCTCGCCAAAGCGGGAGATTCGTTGCGTCTGCAGCCTGTGGACGGGGTGGAGCGCTACGCGGCAGCAGCGTTCCCCATCGTCGCGGCGGGCGACGTGGTGGGGGCGGTGTGCATGATGCTGCCCGAAAGCGGTGCGATCCCGTCGGAGGGAGACGTCAAATTGGCGCAGGTAGCCGCGACGTTTTTGGGGAAACAGATGGAGGAATGAAAGCGAGGGCTGGCAACATGCACAGCCCTCACTTTTTATTCCTATAAAATAGGCGTAATTTCCGGCTTCGGCACAGTGCGGCGGATGACCCGCAGCCGCCATGCGCCGATCAGCAGCAGCGCTCCCAACATGATCGGCAGAAACCACGCGGCGGTCGGCTGCATCGTCACGGTTGCGGTATCGAAGCCAAGCAGCGCCGTGCGATCTGCCGCCGTCAGCGCGTCGGACAGCGGCTTCACCGCCAACTGCCAGCCGAGCAGCGTCAGCAGACCCATCACCGTGCCGATGGCGGACATCCACAAAAAGCCCCGATCCACCCGATTGCGCATCGCCTTGATCAACAGCACTGCCGCCAGCACCGGCTGCATCACACCGCACACCATCGCTGCCGCGAGCGGGATCAGCGTGCGCGCCATCAGCGCCGGCTGTGTCTCTGCCAACACTTCCAACAGCCCTTCCGCCGTAAGCAACGTGCGATCGGTCGCGCTCACCAACCCCTGTGCGCCGCGCCACACCGTCATCACCAGATTAACGCCGTAATCGGCACTTGCCGTCTCCGTCCCGACCGCTACACGCAGCGTGATCGTCGGCAAACATGCGGTCACGCCGACGATCAGCGCCAACACCGTCAGCAGCCAATGTCCGTGCCGCGTCAACCAATCCTTCATATCCCTACTCCTTATATACCTTATAATAGCATCATCAATTTACCGCGTCCGGCCGCCTCCATCATCGCGTCCGTTTTGCCGTTTTTATTTTACCACATTCCGCCGCCGCACGCAACCGGCGCGAAAAATACGGCAAATTTGAAAGAAAAACGTTCAGGCAGCAGCAAGAGAAAATTGGGAAAAACTTCTTTTTCGTATATTTATGCAGTGAAATACATATTTATTCTGCCGATTCACCCGAAAATCCTCAAAATTAGGTCGTTTTCTGCCAAAACACGGGCTTTCCGAGCGGTGAAAACCCCCTCTTTTTGGTTGGTTGCACAAAGTTTTCGATTTTTTTGAAAATTAAAAATAAAATTCCCATTTTAGGAAAATATTGGTATATTTTTCGCGAAACTACACAAAATAAGTTTTGGAATCTCGCATCGTCTGCTCCATTTGCCAAAAAATCTGTCAAGTCCGCTACACAAAGCGGCGGAGGTCAAGCTGCCAAACGGTGGGGGTGTCATTGCGTGATTTTTGCGAAACAAGCGCCTATCCTTGTGCAAGTTTACCAAAAAATACACCCGCAGTCAAGTTGACATCGACAGGGAAAAGCGTGTATACTACGGGCAGCGTCTTGAAACAAGACGAGATTGCATAACTGTATATTGCCCGAATCTTTGAAAAAGTCAGTTTGGAAATCCGGTTTTCAAAGCGCCTTCCGTACGCGGAAGGCGGCAAACCTGACGAAGAAAAGGAGTTTTTCAATCTATGGAGGCTTTGGCTCGATTAGGAAAGGCGCTGCGGCAGGGG
>CAJKXG010000074.1 GCA_905203795.1 uncultured Oscillospiraceae bacterium
TGCCGCTTTCGGACGACCAAATTCAGCAGGCACGCGACAAGGGCATGGAACTGGAGATGACCAAAATCGCGGCGGAGGGATTTGTGTTCGTGGTGAACGCGAAAAATCCGGTGGATACGCTGACGCAGCAGCAATTGAAGGATATCTACAGCGGCAAGATCACCAACTGGAAAGAGGTCGGCGGCAACGACGCGAAAATCGTGGCGTATCAGCGCAACGAAACGTCCGGCAGCCAGAATTTTATGCACACCTTCATGGGCGATACGCCGCTGATGGAACCGCGAACCGCGGTACTGCCCTCGAGCATGGGGATGCTGATGGATGCCATCGCTGTATACGACAACGCGGAAAATGCCATCGGCTATTCCGTCTACGCCTATGCCGCCGACATGTACGGCAACGGCAACGAGATCAAATTCATTCACGTGGACGGGGTCGAGCCGACCAAGGCGACGATGGCGGACGGCAGCTATCCGTTGCTCAGTTACAACTACGCCGTGTACGATGCCGCCACACCGGCGGATGCGCCGCTGCGCAAGCTGGTGGCGTGGTTGAACACCGACGAAGGACAGCGCGCGGTGAAGGCGGCAGGGTATATTCCGCTGCGACCGGTGGGCGAAATGAGCGAAACGGTGGTCAAGCTGTACAGCGCCGTCGGCACGGGGAAGGCAAAACCCGACGGCTATACACCGTCGCTTGACCGCTATGTGGTGAATGCGTATAAAGGTATTTTTTTGAAAGACAACCAAGTTGCCGGATTGAAAAACAAGGAATTGGAAGCGGAAATCAACACATTCATTACGGAGTCTTTCCAAACTTTGGAAAAGAACGCAAAAGACGAGGATACCAAGGTTCGCAAAAGTGTTTATGAGGAATGTATCAACGGGTATTTGTCGATCCAGGTGAGCGTCAATAATTATAATGAAAGCGTTTCGCGTTATCGGTACAAGACGGCTTTGTACGATCTGGTAGAAGGCAAACGCATGGCATTTTCGGATCTGTTCTATCAAGACGAGGAATTTGTATCCACATTAAATGCGATTTTGACAGAACAGGTGCAACAGAACCAAAGCACCGATGGATTTTATCCGCCCAAACGCCCGTTTGTGGGCATTCCGGCGGGACATGATACCTTCACCCTGTCCGACGTGATTTTCTCCGATGGAAATTTGTATTTTGACAATGGCACGACCTTTCCGTTCAAGGGGTTGTACGACAAAATGGTGATATCCGAAGCGCGGGATATGCGCGATCTGTTTGAGGACAGTGTGGTGGTCACGCATGAGTTTGCCGAAGAAAAGGGATTTAGCACGGTGGAAGGATTGCTGTTGAACCAGCAGGAAGTGCATTTGCTGAGTGAGGAACAATATGATCGGGCGGTTTGCGACAAGGTAAATGATGCCGTGCGTGCGTATTGCCAAAAGGAATTGAGCCAAACGGCGCTGACCAAGTGGCACAACAGCCTGTTTGGTACGAAAGGTACCTTTTGGTATGAGGGGGCGGCGATCTATCTGTATGACATGGGAGGACGCTATCTGCATTTTTCCGGTTGGATATGGGGGGAAGCCGGTGGAGAGGAATTCAATGCCAGCACCTTTGTCGATCGGGGTGTGGAGTTGTTTTTCGACGCCAAAACCGGTGAGGAAGTGCCCTATACCAAATTCCTGAAAACGGGTTGGCAGGAGAACAGCATTTGGGAAGCCCCTCAAGACTATTTGACGCCAATCGTCACCGAACTTGAAAGCGCAAAGATCCAAACCCCGGATTTAAGCAATACTATCCTGTTGGGCTTCGACGCACAGACAAACGGTCTGCAGTTGGTGTTTGCCACGGAAAACAGCCGTCAGCCGATCGTATGCGCCCTTGTACCGGATGTTTACGTCAATTGGAACGCATAATCAACAACATCATAAACGCCCGCTCATGCGCTTAGACGAATGAGCGGGCGTTTGTTGCTTATATCCCTTTTTGGGGGAATCTCACCGTGATGGTTGTGCCGACATTCACTTCGCTTTCCAGCGAAATTGTGGCGTGATGATACGCCGCGCCATGCTTGACGATGGACAAACCGAGTCCCGTACCGCCGCTCTCTCTGGAGTGGCTCTTATCCACACGGTAGAAGCGTTCAAATACGCGGTCACGGTCGGCAAAGGGGATGCCGATGCCGGTATCGGCGACCGACAATACCACGCTTTCCGCCGTATTTTTGACGGTGACCGTCACACTGCCGTGTTCGCGGTTATAGCGAATGGCATTGTCGCACAGGTTGTACACGATCTCGTCCAGCACGCGTTTGGCGCCGTGGATGACAGCGGGTTCACAGTCGGTGCGAATCGTCAGACCGCGTGCGTCCGCCTCTCCCTGCAACCGCCCGACAACGTCCTCCGTCAGCACCGCCAGATCCACATCCTCCATTGTCAGCGTGCCGTCTTCCGATTCATCCAGCCGCGACAACTCGATCACGTCGCCGATCAGGGCGATCAGCCGCTGAGCTTCGTTGTAGATGTTGCCTGCAAACCGTTGGGTGTCCTCCGGTCGCACGATGCCGTTTTTCATGATCTCCGCAAACCCCGAAATGGAGGTGAGCGGCGTTTTCAATTCATGTGAGACATTGGCGCTGAATTCCCGCCGGAACTGTTCCCGCTGCTGCCGTTCGGTCACATCCACGATCAGCAGCACGGCGCCCGCAATCTCGTTGTCCTGCATCACAGGGTTGGCAATGAGCTGATACAGACGATCGTTGTGCGGCATGATCCGCTCGCTGGGTTTGCCCGCCAGTGCCATGCTGACGGCAGATCGGAATTGTTCACTGCGGTTGAGTGTCAACACACTTTCGCCTTCCGCCGGTGCGGTGGTGTCCAGCATGTTCAGCGCACCGCTGTTGTACAGCAACACGTTGGTGCGGGGATCGATCACCAGAAAGCCTTCGTGCATATTTTCGGTGATGGCGGCAAACTCCTGCTGCTTGTGGCGCAGTTCATCCATCTGTCGCCGAATTTGCCGTTGCTGCATCGCCAGACGGCGCAGCAGCGGCGTCAGTTCCTCGTAGGTGTCCAGTTGCTCCGGATTTTCAAAGTCCAATTCATTGATGGGGCGGACGATACTGCGTGAGAGCTTGGAGGCGAGCACCAAAGACAGGATGACGGCGAGCACGATGATGAGCAGCAACGGCGGCAACATACCCAGCGCCAGCACCAGTACGGTGTAGCGTGTGTTGGACAGGCGCAGCACGGTGCCGTCCTCCAGTCGGAGGGCATAGTTGAGCGTATGCTCGGATAGCGTACGGGAGGTACGCGAGCTTTCGCCGACGCCGGTCTCCAGCGCTTCGGCGATCTCCTCGCGATCAAGGTGATTGTCCAGTGTGGCCGCATCCACGGTACTGTCGTACAACACCGTGCCGTCTTTGTCCACCCACGTGATGCGGTTGTTCGGCGAGGACAGCGATTGGAGATACGACATACCGTTCAGGCGCACGCCTTCGGAGATGTAAGTGGCTTCGTTGCGAACCTCTTTTAGGTAAGCATCGGTAAAATAATCATACAGCACCCACATGATCAGCACTAGGCTGGCAGCGAGCACGGTGAAAGCAACCAGAGAAATGGAACGGAAGATCCGTTTGGTCATATACGCACCCCTCCTCTATCGGATCTTATAGCCGACACCGCGCACGGTTTCGATACAGTCGCCGCTGTCGCCCAGCTTTTGCCGCAGTGTACGGATGTGCACATCCACTGTGCGGCTTTCGCCGTCGAACGCATAGCCCCAAACGGTGTCCAGCAAATGATCGCGGGTCAGCACGATACCGCGATTTTCCATTAATAAACGCAACAGTTCAAATTCTTTCAGCGTCAGCGAAACCGGCTGACCGTTGACGCGCACCTCGTGTGCCGATGTGTCCACCGTCAGCGAACCGACGGTGTAGCAACCGGACGGGGCGTCTGCTGCCGCGCGGCGCAGCAACGCGCGCACCCGCGCCAACAATTCCATCATGCCGAACGGCTTGCTGATGTAATCGTCTGCACCGCCGTCCAGCCCGATGACCTTGTCAAATTCGCTGCTTTTGGCCGTCAGCAGGATGATGGGGAGGTGTTTGGTCGTCGCCGCAGAACGCAGTTTGCGCAAAACCGACAATCCGTCCTCCTCCGGCAGCATGATGTCCAGCAACACCAAAGAAGGCAGTCCGTTTTTGACCGCCTCCCAAAACGCAGACGGCGTGGCAAACCCCTCTGCCGGCAGACCGGCGCTGTTCAGGGTGTACACCACAAGTTCACGGATGCTGTCGTCATCCTCCAGAAGATAGATTGTGCGCGCTGTCTCGGGCATAGCGGTCGTCCTTTCCTTCGTTTTTGCGGTGTGTGCCGGTGATGGAATATTCCACCCATTCAGCGATATTCACCGCGTGGTCGCCGATGCGTTCCAGATATTTGGCGATCATCAGCAGATCCAGACAGCGTGCGCCGTCTCCTTCGGGCAGCAGTCGGATCAGCTCGGTTTTAATTTGTGTGAATAACTCGTCCACCACATCGTCGTAGTCCATGACCGCGCGCGCCAGCGTCAGATCCTTCTTGACAAAAGAATCCACGCTTTCCGTGACCATTTTGATGACGGCGTACGCCATGTCGCGGATGTGGATTTTGCCGGTCTCGTCGCTGTCCAGCAGATAGGCGGCGATCTCCGCAATGTCGGACGCCTGATCGCCGATACGCTCCATGTCGGAAATCATTTTCAATGCAGAAGAGATTTCCCGCAGATCGCGCGCGACCGGCTGCTGATGCAGCAGCAGCTTCATGCAGAGAGCTTCGATGTCGCGTTCCTTGTGATCGATCTCGCTGTCGGTGGCAAATACCGTGCTCAGCAGTGTCTCATCGCCGTCCAGCAGGGCGTGAATGGTAGCGGAAATGGCTTCCTCGCACAAAGCGCCCATGGTGATCAGTTCCACATGCAGTTGTTCCAGTTGTTCGTCGAATCGTGTTCTCATTATCCAAACCTCCCCGTGATGTACTCCTCTGTGCGCTTATCCTTGGGCATGGAGAAAATCGTATCGGTATCGCCGTATTCCACGACTTCACCGAGCAGGAAAAACGCCGTTTTGTCCGAAATACGGGTGGCTTGCTGCATGTTGTGTGTGACGATAACAATAGTATACGACTTTTTCAGTTCCAATGCAAGGTCTTCGATCTTAGAAGTGGAGATCGGGTCGAGCGCACTGGTCGGCTCGTCCATCAGCAGCACATCCGGTTCCACCGCCAGTGCCCGCGCGATGCACAGACGTTGCTGCTGACCGCCGGACATGCCGAGTGCGCTTTTTTTTAACCGATCCTTTGTCTCGTCCCAGATGGCGGCGTTGCGCAGCGAGCGTTCCACGATCTCGTCCAGCTTCACCTTGGAATGCACGCCGTGTGTGCGCGGACCGAACGCGACATTGTCGTAGATGCTCATGGGGAAGGGGTTCGGCTTTTGAAACACCATGCCGACCCGTTTGCGCAGCAGGTTGACATCCATGTCGCCGTAGATATTCTCGCCGTCCAGCTCGACCTTGCCGGTGATGCGGCAGCCCTCCACCAGATCGTTCATGCGGTTGAGCGATTTCAGCAGGGTGGATTTCCCGCAGCCGGACGGACCGATAAACGCGGTGATCTCGTTGGCGGGGATCTCCAGATCGACATGTTTGAGCGCTTGAAAATCGTCGTAATACAGATTCAGATCGGATATCGAAAATTTACTCACTCTTGGTTCCTACCTTTCTTGCGATCAAGCCGGACAGGGCGTTGATGCCGACCACTACGATCAGCAGCACCACAGCGGTGGCATAGGCCTGATCGGTGTACAGACCCTCGTTGGAAAGCGAATACATGTGAATGGCCAGCGTACGACCGGGTTCCATCAGCGTGTCCGCCACGCCCGTGACCGAAGCAGAGGTGTACAGCAACGCGGCGGTTTCTCCGACGATGCGGCCGATGGCAAGGATTACGCCCGCCAGTATGCCCGGTGCGGCGGAGGGAAGCACGATGCGAAACACGGTGCGCAGCCGTCCCGCGCCCAACCCGAAGCTGCCTTCACGATATGAGTCCGGTACCGCCTTGAGTGCTTCCTCGGTGGTGCGCATGATCAACGGTAGGATCATGATCGTCATGGTCAGCGAGCCTGCCAGCAGGGAATAGCCCCAGCCGCAGAAATTGACGAATACCAAATAGCCGAACAGACCGTAGACGATGGAGGGGATGCCGGATAGGGTTTCCGCCGTGATGCGCACGACCCCCACCAGTTTGTTGCCGCGTCCGGCGTATTCCGTCAGATAGATGGCGGCGCACACACCGATGGGCACGGCGATCAACAGCGAGAGCAGCGTCATGGTGATTGTGTTGATGATGGCTGGCGTCATGGAGACGTTTTCGGAGGTGTATGTCCAGGCAAACAACGAGGGAGTGAGATGCGGGATGCCTTTGATCAGAATATAGCCGACCAGCAGCAACAGTATGCCGACCGTGATGACGGCGGACAGCATGACCAGCAGCATCAGAAGCGCCGACAGGGGATGGCGGAGATACGCGGTAAACCGCTGGCGCAGGGTGCGCCGATTGATGGTTTCCATGGCAAACTCCTTTCCAGATTACGCCTGTTTCCGCTTGATCAGGGAGAACAGCAGGTTGATGATGAGGATAAACACGAACAGCACCACGCCGGTGGCGATCAG
>CAJKXG010000075.1 GCA_905203795.1 uncultured Oscillospiraceae bacterium
GGGGGCTGTTTGGTTGATCGCTATGATATCAATCCAGGATTATCCCGCAGGAAACGCGCTGATTTTTCCGACGGAATACTGCAAAATCAAGCGGGCATCGCTGGATGTGACGCTATAGTCACCGTCCACATTCGCCGCCTCCGCATTCATCTCGCTGTCGCCGATTTTACCAACGCAATACTGCAACACCAGGCGGGCGTCGGTAGAGTTGATGTCGCCGTCTTCGTTCACATCGCCCATGGTGATGACGGGAATCAGCTCCAACCGCTCCATCGCATCCCTCATGGATGCCACCGCCGTTTCAATGGCTTCCTGCGTAGCGTTCGCATCTGCCAGAACCTCTTCCGCCTCTGCCAAAGTCTGCATCAGCTCGATCCAGCTTTCCCAAGTATAGTCATCGGCATCCAGCATATTCGCCACTTCGACCGCCACAAACAGCGTGGTTCGATTGACAGGAACGTCGTCTCCCAACGCATTGATAGCCGTCTGCAGTTCAATAATCATGCTCTTGAGCGGAGAGGGCCACGCGGCGATGTCATTGACCTTTTCGGCCTTTTCATACGCAGCGAGATACGCATTGTACGGTTCTTCTTCGTACTCACCCCGCTCGAGTTTGTCTTTGAACATCTGCTCCAGCATGGTGCGCAGTGATGCGGTTTCCAGTTCAACGGAAGCGTCGACAATCTTGGCGTCCTTCAACTTCAGCGTAACCTCATTGCCGGCACTGACACCGCCCGGCCAAACCATGAGGATGACGCGGCGTACCGCACTCCAGTCGAGCAGACCCAAGTGACATTCATTCGTCTCGATATCCACACCATTGACATTGACCTTATAATTGCTTGTCGGCGTATCTCGGTTGGTTTCGGGACTCGGGTTTTGCATGACCGTACCCAGCGGGATTTTGATCACATTTTCGCCCCAATGCATCTCGTTCGCCCAATTCTGGTTGATGCGCCAACCGAAGTTATGCTCAGTCAAACTGGGCGGATTGCTGTCCGTAGGCGATCCCGGTTTGTTCGCTACATCCTCCGAACGGAAGCGAATGGCGTTGGCTCCGTTGGTGAAACTGTAATTGGAAAGCGGTTTTGTTTCGTCGGTAGCGTGCCAAACCATCGTGAAGGTCAAGTAGAGGTTTTCCGAGTTTGGATGACCTGACAGATTCACCGCACCGTCGTCGAGGTCAGTCCAGTCGGCGTACATATTGTTGGAACTCGACGTGGCGTACAACGGGAACCGTGAGGACGCAAACTTGTCGAGAGTGGCCACGGTTTCCGATACCCCATTATCAAATACCGGGTCGTAAATAAACCGGAATTCATAAGTAGCCGTCTCGGTGCCTTTGGTCACTTCAATCACAGAAACGCCCGGAATCTTGGCGGTGGGCTTGTAGTTCACCTGGAAGTTCTCCGACGCCACCCAGGTCAGCTTGGGAATCGCCGTCGTCTCGCTGGGAGAGAGTTCAATCGTATAGTTGAACTGATTGTAACTGAAGCTTTCCATCTCCTCGCCGTTGATCGACAAGGAACTGAGGCAGGGCATATTCGGAACCGAAACGGGATAGCTGGCTTCCATCTTCTGCCCGTTCAGGGTGAAGGTGGCGGTGATCAGCGAGGTGCCGCCGCCCACAGCGGTGATGTCACCGGTCGCGGCATTCACTGTTGCCACGTTCGGGTTGCTGCTGGTGTAGGTGACGCTCAGACCGTTTTTGCCCGGTTCGAGGAAGGTCTCGTCGGTCAGGCAGACCGACACCTCAGAACCGAGGGTTTCGCCGGGAAGTGCCACAACCTTGTCGTTTGTCAACGTGACCACTTTCATCTGAAGCGGCACTTCCGATCCGGTCAGCGTAACCGTCTTGGAAGCCGCCGGAGTCGCGCTGTCGTATGCGGCGACAATTTCATAGGTGCCGGGCATCAGCACGCGCCGACCGGCCTCAAAGCCGTCGTCGCCGGTGGAAGCGGGGTCGATCGCCATCAAATCTTTGAGTTCGATTTGAATGGTCGCCTGCTTGGTTTCACCCGCTTTGAGTTCCACACGCGCAAAGCCTTTCAGTTCCTGCTTGGGCACCGTACCGTTGCCGGCATCCGGGGCTTTCACATACACCTGCACAACATCCGCCCCATCGACCTTGCCGGTATTGGTGACATCCGCCGTCACGGTGATGATGCCGTCGGCAGGACCGGACACCTTCATATTGTCAATCTTGAAGTTCGTGTAGCTCAGGCCGTAACCGAACACATAGCGGGGCGTGCCGTCGAAATACATATAGGTGCGTCCCGACTGACCGTCGCGGTTGTCGATGGCGTAATCCCACAAGAACTCATCGGGATAGGAGTAAAGCTGGGAATCGTCCTTATACCAAGTCTGCGTCAGATGACCGCCGGGATTGTAGTCGCCGAACAGAATTCTGGCATGGGCTTCGCCCTGACGCATGCCGTTATATGCGGTCCACACAATGGCGTCCACATTCTCTTCAAATGCGCTGACATCCATCACACCGACGGATTGAATGACAACCACCGTCTTGCCGCCGGCCGCTTTGGTCCGTTTGGCCACCTCGTTCACCAGAACCTCTTGGCCCGCGGGGAACTTGATGTTGGGACGGTCGCTCGCTTCGTTACACACGCGGTAGGCGCCGAAGGTCGCCTTGTCGTTCTCGTCGCGCGCGTTGGCGGTGGCAGTACCGATGTACACGACCGACACGCCGCCGTGGGACGCTTGGTCGAGCTGAGCGGTGTTCATGATAGGAGATCTGTCGTAAGAGAAGGTGACATAGATGTCGTGAAGACCGTTGTTTTCACCTCTCGCAAAATCCCACAGCGAACGGTTGAATTTGCTGATGGCAAAGGCCTCGTTGTACGCGCCCTGCTCGCTGGACACCTTGCTGGAGAAGCCGGCAGTCTTCCAATTGGCCGCGGTGATGTCGCCAAAGGCGGTGGGCAGCGTGCCGGAATAGAGATCGTTTCCGGTCGGCAGGCATTGCACCGTCGCCAAAATCGTACCATTCGGAGAATCCAGATGGAACTCGGCGTTCACTTTGATATTGTTGCCGCTGGCCGAGAAAACGCGCACCTCTTCGGCAGACATCTTGGTGAGATCGACGTTTTCGAACTTAACGTAGGAGTTATCCTTGATGTTGGTCAAATAGCCATCGTTCGCCTTGCTCAGGTTGTAGAATTCGGCACCGGAGGAGGCGTCTACAATACCCGCACCGGGGTAGAAACCGATGGCGCGCACGCGCAGCAGATTGTTGGTGTTGTCCGGCACATTGGCGGTCATGCCGTCATAGAACTCGACCGTCTGGCCCTTTTCGGCGCCAACCAACTGCATGCCCTTTTTGAAGGTGATTCTCTCGGATTTCGGCCAACCGCTGTAGTCACCCAAATCCCAGCAGTTCATCAGAGGACCAAAGACCTTGATGCTGTCTGCGGTATTGGCAATGGGCAGCGCGTTGTTTTCGTTTTTCAGCAGCACGGCGCCCTGCATGCCGGCTTCCACGGACTTTTGTACGTTGGCAGCCGACTCGGGCAGCGTAGTGCCGCCGCTGTATTTGCTCGGATTGAACCATTCGTAGCCTTCTTCTTTGGTGTAGGCGCCCATGGTGCCGTCCACGCCGTCAAACTCACCGGTTTTAAAGCGGGTCACAAAAATGTCCAGCAGAATCTGGTCAATTTCGGCCTCCGTGATGAGACCCTGTTCCACCGCTGCCACCGTGTAATCGTCGTACACCGTATCCATAGAGCCGCCGCCGCAGTCCATGTTGTTGCCGGCTTTCAGGCTCAGCGCCACCGCCTCGGCGGGGGTGACAACATGGTCGTAGCCTTCGGGAATCCATTTGTGGTTCAAAATGGTATCGTTGATAGCGCCGCAGTCATTTACCACAAAGCCGGTAAAACCAAAGGTCTTGCGCAGCAGCGTATCCAGCAAATAGCCGTTGGCCGAGCACGGCACACCGTTAATGCGGTTATACGCCGACATCAGCGACGCCACATCGGTCTTTTCCACAATGCGCTGGAAAGCCCAGGTGTAATAGTCACGCAGCGTCTTGTTGTCGATGTCATAGGTGCCGCTGTTGCGGTTCTTTTCACTGCTGTTGGCCGCATAGTGCTTGAGGGTGGGCGCAACCTTGATATAGTCGTGACCGTACTCCGCACTGTCCTTGTTGTTGTTGACATGGCCGTCGCCGATGCCCTGCAAACCACGGACAAACTGCTCGCCCATCACAGCGGTCAAGAACGGGTCTTCACTATACGCTTCCTCGTTGCGGCCCCAACGCGGGTCACGCAACAGGTTCATCGTGGGCGAATAGTAGCTGAGACCCCGTCCGCCTGCCGCATTGTAATACGCGCGAATCTCGTCACTCACAATCGTGCCGACCTCTTGCATCAGATCGAGGTTCCACGACGAAGCCGTGGTGATCGGGGACGGGAACGACGTACCGCCGTCGTTGCTCATCAGACCGTGAAGCGCCTCGTTTTGATACTTATAGGCACTCACGCCCAGTCGGGGAATCGCCGGCGCGGACGGAATCAACTGCGCCTGCTTTTCCTCCAGACTCATGCGGCTGATCAGATCCGCCGCCCGCTCCTTATAGCTGAGTCTGACATCGAGATAGGCGGGAATTTCGTCGTTTTCCGCCTGTGCCTCGGCCGCCCCCTCGCCGGATACCTCTGCGCCTACGAATGAGGTGGAGGCAAATCCACCCATCGCCAGAGATACGCACAGCAAAATCGCAAGCAGTCCGAATGCTGTTTTACCCTTCATCCGTTTCATTTTTCAATACAACTCCTCTCATATGGTGCCTTTCGGATTTTGAAAAGAAGATTTTCTGCCTCCCTTCGTTATACACATTTCGAAAATCCAAACCATGTATAAACAGAAATACCACACAACTGTTGAAGCGGCAACGGTTCGTCGGGGGGGTCAGTCCGCCCCGTCCGATTCTTCAAAAACGCCGTCCGCGCCGATCTCTATGTCATAGGGCCAATCGTCGTTCTCCAGCCCGCCCAGATTGTACACATGGGAATAGCCCGCCGCCAGCGCGGTTTCCAACGCGGTCTGTGACCGACCGCCCACCGCACAGTAAAAAATGATCTTCGCCGTTTTGTCGGGAATAAGGCGTTCCAGGTTTTCCGCCACCTTGTCCAGCGGAATGTGCAGTGCGCCCGGAATGTGTCCGGTAATATATTCCTCCGCCGTGCGGACATCGACGATATACGCCCCATTCTCCAACTGGTCGGTGCGCGCCTGCTCCGCTTTGATGCTGTAGGTACGCACGGAATCGGCGGAAAGGACGTCAAACCAGAACGCATCGCCCGCCAGTAACACATATCCTTCCGCTGTATAGGCCAGCGACCGAATAGCGTGCTCGGTCTGCTCCTTGAGTTTGGTGCATTCCGTGCAACTGGTCAGCGTCAACAGCTTGCCGCCGTCTGCCCCGATCAAAATCTGGTCATCCAACACCCCGGCGGCATTCAGGTGAAGGGGGAAAAACGCGTTGCTCATCGTGTTGTTGATTTTGTCCAGGTAAATTTCCGTCCAAAGTTCTCCGTCGGCTGTCTTGAACAGAACGGGGGCGTCCTCGTTATCGATAGCGGTGCCCATCACCAAATAGCCCTGCCCGCAACAACTGATGGCTCTCATATGAAAGGTGGTACCCAAATTTTGATACACCGTATTGTAATCAAGAACCTTTCCCTTCGACAGGCTCTCCATCATCAGCACTTGCCCCTCGCGGGTCACGGCCAAGCAGGTTTCGCCGTTGGAATCGACGGAAATAAAGTCATTGGTGACATCGACAGCCAGCGAGTCCCATGTTTGTCCGTCGATGGAGGTCAGCACCGTCCCGTTTCGTCCCACCGCCACAAAAGCACTGCCGAAATCGGTTACTGCCAGCAGATCGTGTGTAGTGCCGACATCCACCGCCTGAAACACCTCGTCCGCGCCGGATACCACAACCGTGCCGTTGTTCCCCACCGCGGCATAGTGGTTGTTGGCGAACGCCACCCCGTTCAACGTCTCCGAAACGGTGCTTGGCAGGGAAGTGACGGTTTTATCCGCAGAAATCCGGTCGATTCGTCCGCCCGTTCCCACCGCCATAAAGGTTTGTTCTCCCAAACAAACCGAACGGTAGCCGAGAGTTTCCGCCACCGGCTGGGGCTGTTTCCCGTTCGGTTTTTCCGAAGCGTCGCATCCGACCGCTCCCACTATCAGCGCCAGCAGGGACAAAAACAGCACTATCCGCTTTACACTCCGACTGTTCAAACGATCCCTCTCCCATCCGCCTTACAAGATAGAACGCCGGCCCGAATCCAATTTGTGTGGCACGCAAAGGTATGTATCGCAAAAAACGTTGCGGCAAAATCACATTTGCCAACGCTGTCATTCAAACAGATTACCATTTTAATTTATTATAATAGCAAGCGTGCACAATGTCAACAACTTATTGCCGAAAACGGCGAGAATTTTGTGTGTATATGACAATATCATGGCGCTATATCCCCTTTGGTATCTCTATGAAACCCTCTTGAAAAATTCTCCTCCAAAAATGCCAAAAGCCCGATTGCATCGAGCTTTTTGGTAGGGTATCTATATGGTTGCCCGCTTATGGAAAGCGATTGCAAAAGGACGCCGA
>CAJKXG010000076.1 GCA_905203795.1 uncultured Oscillospiraceae bacterium
GTCGCGCCCAAGGCGAGCGCGCCCTCGTAGTAAGATTCCGGTACAGCCCGCAGGGCGGATTCGGATACGCTGATGATGGTGGGCAGGATCATAATGCCGAGCAGCAGAGAGGCGGTCAGCGCGCCCTTGCCGCTGCTGTCGAAAATCTTCTGCATCGCCGGTACGATCACCATCAGCCCGAAAAAGCCGTAGACGATGGAGGGGATACCGGCGAGCAGCTCAATGGCAGGTTTGAGGATGCGATGCAGCTTTTTGGGGCAGAAGCGCGCCAGAAAGATGGCACACAGCAGCCCGATCGGCACACCGAAGATGATGGCGCCTGCCGTCACGTAAATACTGCCGATGATGAAGGGGAAGATGCCGAAGATGTCATTCAGCGGTTTCCATGTCTTTCCGGTCAAAAACTTCAAAAACCCGATCTTATTCATGGCGGGAATGCCGTTGGCAAACAGGAAGATACAGATGAGCGCAACCGCCAAAATCGATACACATGCTGCGATCAGGAACAAGAGTCTCATGGCGGATTCTTTCCATTTTTTCATATGCAAGTCTGCCTTTCCTTTTTTCACCGAAAGCCCGAAAACCATATACGGTCCTCGGGCGTCCGATGTATATATGAGGAGGGGTGAGAAAGTGTCAGGCCACGTCGTCCCACTTGGTGATGTCGCCGACGAAGATGTTCTTGACCTGCTCGGTGGTCAGACCGTCCACGCTGTTCGTCTTGTTCACGATGACCGCGATACCGTCGGTGGCGATGACCGTGCCGGTCACGCCCTGCGCCGTTTCGCTGTCCTTCAGATCGCGGGAGGCCATGCCGATATCGCTGTTACCTTCGATTGCGTCCGTCACACCGGTGGTGGAGTCGTGCTGCTGCAGGGTGATGTCTGCATTGGGGTTGATGGCTTTATAGCCTTCCACCAGCTTTTCCATCAGCGGAAACACCGAGGAAGAACCGGAAATCTTGATGGTTCCCGCCGGTTTGCTGCCGGCATACGCGCCGGTGTTGCCGTTGCTGATATACTTTTGGTTTTCCACGATCTTCTGTCCGTCTTCGCTCAGGATATAAGCCACAAAATCGGCGGCGGTTTCATTCAGACCGTCTTTGGTCACGATGTTGAAGGGACGGGAGACTTTGTATGTGCCGGATTTGATGTTGTCCACCGTGGCTTCCGCGCCGTCGATTTTCAGCGCTTTGACATCGCTGTTCAGCGAACCGAGCGAGACATAGCCGATCGCCTGTTTGTTGCCCTGCACGGTGCTGAGCATGACCGAGGTGGAATTGGTGGTTTCGGACAACTCACTGGTGTAATCCACCTTGTTGCCGTCCGCGTCCTTTTGCTCGATGCCGAACAACTCGATGAACGCGCCGCGCGTGCCGGAACCTTCTTCACGGGAGACCAGCGAGATCGTGCCGGTCATTTTTTGCGGTTCGCCGCTAGAAGCGGGGGATTCGGGATCACTGCTGTTGCTGTTGCTGCTGCTGCAGCCGCTCAATGCGGCCGTCAGGATCAAAGCCGCGGCCACCAGACCGCTCCATGTTTTCCGTTTGTTCATACTGGGATGCACTCCTTTTTCTCTTTAGTATGCCCATAGTATAAAACGGCAATGTAAAAGCGGCGAGCGTGGTTTCGTAAAATCTGTGTTAAACATGAAAAAATCGGGAGGCAGATTTCTGCATCCCGATTTTCGGATCGTGTTTATTCAAACATGGCGTTGAGCTGTTCGCTTGTCAGGTTGAACACGGCGCGTACATTGGCGTTGCTCGTGAATTCCGCTTTCAGCGCCGCCTGCCGCCCCTTGGCAAAGGTGCGCAGCCCTTCGACATTGCCTTCCCAGTCGATATTGGGATTCCATTTCTGGAAATTCCGCGGTGCTTCCGCTTTCCAGATGGCTTCCAGCTCGTCGATGCGCCGGATGATGCGCTCGGTGGCAAAGGTGTTGTGCATGTGATAGGTCCAACGCTCGATAAACAGCGCGCGGAATTCGTCATTTTTCAGCAGTCCGCTGATCAGCGCGGTGCTGAACGCCTGTCCCGCGCCCGTGCCGGACGGATTGATCACAAACCAAATGCTGTCCTTCAATCCGCTTTGGAAGCCGAGGTCGGTATCAAACAGAATCCAGCGCCATTTGCCGTCGCCTTCCGAGGAGCGGAAGTAGCGAATATTGCCGGTGTCGGTGTTGCCGCAGTAGATTTCGGAAATGATATAATCCGCATAGTTTTGCAGATCGACGCGCTCTTTGACGTAGTTGTACGCGTCTGCCTGCCGCAGATCGTGCGAGGACACATACTGCATCAGCGATTTCCAGCCGTCGGCGCTGCCCGCGTTGACGATGCCGTTGCCTTGCAGCAGATCCACCGATTCCGGACTCACCTGATAGCGGGAGGCGATATATTCCTCACTGATCTTTTCGCGAATGTAGTGGATGCCCCAGTATTGTCCGTTGATGTACAAAATAATGGGACGATACGCCTGCACATCCAGAATGCCTTCGTCGTCCACCAAACTGGTGGTCAGCACGTCTTTCATCATGGTGCGCAGACGATCCTGTCCGGAGGTGCGTAAGATCAGCGAATTAAATTCCTCGTAATCGCGCGAATCAAATACTTTGGCGTGGAGTTTGCCCGCACCATAACAGTCGCGGAAGTTCAGCTTGAGGGATTTTTTCTCATATGTGCGGGAATACGCACCGAAGATCTTGACGCCGCAGCCGATGGAAAACACCGTCTGCCCGTCGCTGAACAGCTCCACATGCGCGTCTCGTTCCCAATCCTGCCAGTAGTTCGCACCGAGATACGGGAATTCGCTGCTGGCGTTCGGACCGGTGGCATAGATGCCGCGGGAGGAACTGAACAGATTGTCCGGATCGCTGACCAGACTGACGACGTCTACCGTGTGGTGTTCGTTGATGATATAGGAAGCGGTGGTGATGGAGGAAGGGATCGCGTCCTTCTCAACCGCCAGCACACGCACCGCCGTCGTCTTGGTCAGGGTAAACGGCGCTGTGTAGCGTCGGCTGTTGGTGGTGGGATCGCTGCCGTCGGTGGTGTAATACAGCGTCCCGCCAGTTCGACATTCACGCCTTCCACATCCTCATACACACCCGCCGCCGTCTTGACGGTGGGGGCGGCGCTGAGTTCGCGTTTGCCGATGCCGTTGGCGGCATTGGGGGTGGGGGAGGCGAAGAAGAAGAAGCCCTTTTGTCCGTCCACGCGACCGACAGAGGTGTTCATCGGCAGATCGGAAAAGCTGACCGCGTCCGCCATGCTGCCGTCCGGCGCATACAGTGTCACCGCACCGTCGCCGTTCAGCTTAAACGGCGCTTGCAGCACATTGGCGTTGTCCGCCTCGCCATCCGCCGCGTACACCAGCAGGTAGCCGCCCGCCGCCAGCGTGCGGTCGGGCAGGGCGTAGCGGTTTGGTTCATCCTCTTTGTCCGAGAGGTGATAGCCCGCGAGGGAGATGGGCTGATTGGTGGTGTTATGCAGCTCGATCCAGTCGTAATATTTGTCTCCCAGCTTGAAGGAAGACGCATTGTGCGACATGACCTCGCTGATCACCACGCCGCCCTTGCGGTAGGTCTCCAGCTCTGCGCGATAGGCCTCCAGACCGGCGGCGGTGTTGGGCTGCGCGGGTGACGGCGTGTAGCTGACCGTCATGTCGCCCGCTTCGTTGCGCACCAGCGCCACATCGCTGCTGATATCGGAAATCGTCACGAGGTCGATGATCACGGCGTTCGGGGCTGCCAGACAGATGGTGTCGGCGTCCTTGCTGATGCCAAAGGTCGCGTGATACGGTTCCACACCGGTGTATTCCTTGCCGGCGGCGAATACCACCGCCACCTCACCCGGGGCGAGCGTGCGATCGGGGAACTGATATTTCAACGGCTTTTCCTCATTGTTGGAAAGACCGTACCCCTTGAGCGAAATGGATTGATCGGAAACGTTGGCGACTTCGATATAGTCGTAGTATTTTCCGTCTTTATCCGGATAGGTCACCTTGTTGGACGCCATGATCTCGCTGAGCACCAGCGCGCCGGTTTCCGCCGTGCGGGTGGCGCGGAAGGCTTCCAATCCCTCCGGTGTGTTGGCGTAGCCGGGCGTGGCTGCCTCGGACAGCGCAAAGCCGTCCTCTCCCCGCACCGCCGATTGATTGCTTTCCAGCGGCATGGTGGTGACTTTGTCGATTGTGCCGCCGCGGGAGGTTTGCAGCCGCACGGTTTCGCCGCCCGCCGATTTTAGCTTCAGCGAAGCGTGCAGCGGGCGCTTCCCCTCGCCGTCGCAATAGATGACCAGATAGCCGTCCGCCTCAATCGTAGCATCGGACAGCACCGTGGTGCTGCTCCCGTCCGACAGCCGCAGACCGCCGACCGAGATCGGTCGATCGCCGGTATTGTGCAGCTCCACCCAGTCGCAGAGCACGGCGTCCGCATCGGGATAGGCGTCGTTGCTGCTCATGTATTCCGAAATCTCCAGCGGTACCGTCGCAGCGACGACAGAGGTCACCAGCTTGAAGATCAGAAAGATCACCAATGCCAGCAACAACGCTGCTACAAACAGCACAATGGCGACACGTTTCGGTTGATAGCGATACTTCTTTTTCTTTTTGTGCGCAGCATGAGCCGCCATAGCTTCCATCCTTTCTGCCTGTAAAAAATGCTCCTCGCCATAGGAAACGCTATAACAAGGAGCATTGGATCATGTCGCTTATACGTCGTTGCGGTTCAGATCGGCGTAGGTCTCCGCCTTGACCGCCACGCGGGAAGTGTCGCCGTTGACCAGCACCACCGCCGGACGGGGGAGTCGGTTGTAGTTGGACGACATCGAATAGTTGTACGCGCCGGTGGTGAGCACCGCCAGGATATCGCCGCGCGTGCAGGGCGGCAGCGAAATATGTTCTTGCAGCAGGTCGCCGCTTTCGCAGCAGCGCCCCGAAATGGTCACGGTTTCGGTGGCAGGCTCGTTTACTTTGTTCGCCAGCAAAACGGTGTATTTGGCTTGGTAAAGCGCATACCGCGGGTTGTCGGTCATGCCGCCGTCCACACTGACATAGGTGCGTACATCGGGGATGACTTTCACACCGCCGACACTGTACAGCGTGATGCCCGCCGGCGCGACGACCGAACGACCCGGCTCGATGACGATGAACGGCAGCGGGAAGGACAGCTTGTCCGCACACGCTTTGACCGCGCCCGCGACCAGCCGCATGTATTCGCCGCACGCCTTGGGGTGATCCTCCGCCGTATAGGCGATGCCGAAACCGCCACCGAGATCGAGTTCGCCGAGCGTCGCGCCGGTCTCCGTGCGGATATCGTTCATAAACGAGATCATAATTTCCGCTGCGTGCTGGAACGGCTGCTCATCAAACACTTGCGAAGCAATGTGGCAATGCAGTCCTTTCAGCGACAGGGAGGGCGTGGCCAGCGCGGTTTTCACGCCTTCCATGGCTTCGCCGGTCTTGAGCGTAAAGCCGAATTTGGAATCGACGCGACCCGTGCGGATGAACTCGTGCGTGTGGGCGTCGATGCCCGGGGTGACGCGCAGATAGACATTGGCGACCTTGCCCATGTCTGCCGCCACTTCTGCGACGACCTGCAAATCGGTGGGGTTGTCCACCACGATGCGCCCCACGCCGTATTCCAGCGCCATGCGCAGTTCCGCTTCCGTCTTGTTGTTGCCGTGGAACACCAGCCGTTCCGCCGGAAATCCCACCTGCATTGCGGTATACAGCTCGCCGCCGGACACCACATCCGCACCGCAGCCCTCCTGCATCACAATGCGGTACATTTCCTGAAAACTGCACGCCTTGCTCGCATACGCGACCATGCCGCCGTTTTCGTAGTTCTCATCAATAGACGCGCGGTATGCGCGCAGCGTTTCGCGAATGGTCGGTTCATCCATCACGTACAGCGGTGTGCCGTAGGTTTTGGCAAGCTGTACGGTGTCGCAGCCGCCGATGGTCAGATGTCCCTCCGCGTTGACATGTAAACAATCCGCAGTAAACATGGTTTTCACTCCTCTTTATGCTGTCACATCCGCCACGATCTCCCGCAGTTGCTCCGCGCCCTCGCCGGTGACGGCGGAAAAGGGGAGAAGCTGCAAGCCTTCGTAAGCGGAAAATTCCTGTTCCAAAGCCGCCATGCGGGCGGCGCGCTCGGTTTTGTTCAGCTTGTCCGCTTTGGTCAGCACGACCAGCACGGGCAGCCCGCATTCCACTAAATACTCCATCATCAGTCGGTCGTCCGCCGACGGCGGATGCCGCATATCCACCAATTGGATCACCAGCCGCAGATCGCGGTCGGCGTCGAGATATCCCTGTATCAGCGCATTCCAACGCGTTTTTTCTGCATTCGACACCTTGGCGTAGCCGTAGCCGGGCAGATCCACCAGCCGCGCGCCGTCCAGCTTGTAAAAGTTGATGGTGGCGGTTTTGCCGGGGGTGGCGCTGGTGCGCGCCAATGCTTTGCGGGACACCA
>CAJKXG010000077.1 GCA_905203795.1 uncultured Oscillospiraceae bacterium
CGGCACCAACAAAGAAACCTCTTTTGTCTACCAAGACAAGGGAGGCTTTTGATTTATTGAAAAAATTATTATTTTGCGTTATAATCAGTTCGATAAATAAGAATTTGACGAGGGAAGACAAATGACCATCCAAACAGTTAAACAAAACAACATAGTATGTGCTGTAATAAACAGCGATGAAAAGGTATTTACAGACGCACAGTCTGCACTCGATGTACTTATGACTGCAAAGTATGATGCAGGCACAAAGAATATCGTAATTGATAAAAAACTAATCGTTGAGGACTTTTTCATCCTCAGCACTGGCCTTGCTGGTGAGATACTGCAAAAGTACACCAACTATGGTGGACGCATTGCAATTTATGGCGATTACTCTCGTTATACCAGCAAACCTCTCAAAGATTTTATCTATGAGAGCAATAAGGGCAAGAGTGTGTTTTTTGTTTCCACCAAGGAAGAAGCAATCGAAATGCTGACAAAGTAAATCCAATTTGTCGGACAGAACGATTGTGCACCTTTTCGCTTTTCTTACCTACAATTACACACCGCCATGCTGCTCTTTCGCAAAAAAGACGATTGCTTTCGCAATCGTCTTTTTTAATGAAATTCGCCTTTTGCCATGTGAAATACGCTTCGCATATGAAAGAACGAACGCCATTGTACGTCCCCATCATCGCTTTACACAGAAAAGCCGCTTTTGTCTGCTGACAACGGCGGCTTTTTCATGCGATCCACAGCGGAAACTAGCACAAAACAGCGGTGTGGAACAAGCTGTCTCCTTGGGGCATATAGTGTACTATCACCCGACAGAAAGGAGGAAACGTTCATGTCAGAAAACAACTGCCTGCAAGCCGCTGTGCTGAATACGATTGACGGTACCTGTCCGGCAACCGGATTTCGAAGATCTCCGTCTGCGTACCCGTTGTGGTCACACCGTTCGCCCATACCGGTCCGACCGTAACCAAATGCTGCGGCGACCCCGTTGTCAAGGCAGGCGACACGCCCTGCCCCGGCAAAAAGAACGGCGTTTGTGCGTTCACGATCAGCCAAACGATCTGCGTAGAAGTACCGGTCAATTTCGGCGCTACGGCAACCGTGGGCGACACGTATGTCGATTGCATCGCCTCGTCTGCGGAAGACATCTGCAACCGTTGCGACAAAGAGGAGGCTTGAGAGAACCGTGGATGCCAACGAAAACACCGTCTTAACCGAACTGTGCGAGTGCCCGCAGGATGCCTGTGTAAAAACCGGCTATCACTATGCGGACATCAGCGTTCCGGTGGAACTGAAATCCAACGCAACCATCGGTGACGTCGAGGTGGAATGCTGCGACGAGCCGACAGCAGATTGCCGACAAGGCAAATGCGGAAACACCTGTGAGATCACTGTCCGGCAAAAAGTAAGCGTGAAGATACCGATTTGTTATCAAGTGGTGGCTTGTATGGGCGAAAGCAGCATCCACTGCGATGACTGCCCCGGCTGCTGCGAATAAACAACGCGGCATCTCCTTGGCACGACAGTGAAAAACGCACCCCCTGTTGCAGTATGGCGCTGCGGCAGGGGGTGACGTCTATGCGGGGCGGCGGCAGCATCATTCCCCGAACCAACCGCTCACCATGTCGCGGGCGGCTTCAAACCATTCGACGATTTTAAACCGCACCTCGTACTGCTGCGGATGCTCGACGATATCCAACTGCCGATCGTCCAGCACCTCCGACAGCTCGGTGTGCTCCGACGCCGCCGACACACACATCGGCGGGAACACCACGCACCACCAGTTGTGCCCCGCGCCCTCGCCGATGGTGACGCGCAGTGCGTCGTACCGACCGGCGGGCAGCGTCACCGTCTCATACTGCCGCGTGGTGAAATACATCTCGCACAGCTCCACCCGCACGGCGTAGTCGTAACCCTCCGCCTGCACACAGGCTTCCGCCGTCTCCTGCAACCGCGCAAGCTGCGCTTCGGCAGCCGCGTGCGCCGAGACGCGGTCGGTGCAATCGTCAAACAATCCCGCCGCGTCTTGCACGATCGCGTCGCGCACCTTGAGCTTCAGCGCCTGATCCTCGTCGCTGTCGGAATTCGCCAACACATGCAGCCGCAGCACCCGCTCGCGGATCGCCGCGCACTCCGCGCCGAAGCCGCCAAGCGACACGAGCAGCGACAACACCAGCGCCAATGCCAGCGCCCGTATCCATTTCTTCATAAGAAAACCGCCCCCTGCTGTCCCAATCGACCTTGATGACAGCAGTATGGGCGGTTTTTTGACGGTTCAATCGCGAGATGGAAAATTTTTACAGGTTGGTCAAAATCTCTTCCACGCGCGCGAGCTGCTTGCGGATCTCCAGCTTCTGCGGGCAATGCTTTTCGCAGAAACCGCAGTTTTTGCAGTCCTTGATCGTCGCTCCGTGCTCATTCTGCACGTAATGGCGGAACGAATTCTTGGCGTGCTCGGTCAGCCCGTACACATTGTAGTGCGTGAACAGATTGAAGATATGCGGGATATTGATTTTCGCGGGGCAGGGCTGGCAATACGCGCAGCCGGTGCAATACAGGTCGCTGAATTTTTTCAGCTTTTCCACCGCATCACCCAGCGATTTCCATTCCGCTTCCGACAGCGGGCGGTCGCTTTCGGCGATGCGCACGTTTTGCTCCACCATCTCCATCGTCTGCATGCCGGACAGTGCACAGCACATGTTCGGGTTGCCCAGCACAAAGCGGAACGCCAATTCGTACGACGTGAAGCCGGAATCGCCTGCCAATTGCTCGGAAAACGCCGTCGGCGCCGCGAGCCGTCCGCCGCCGACAGGTCCCATTGCGACCGTCCCCAGCCCCTTGGACGCGGCATACGCCAGCATATCCTCTACACCGCGGTCGAGCAGGTTATACTGCACCAGCATCGACTCAAGCGGCACACCGTGCTGCTCGGCGGTGTCGATGATGTATTTGATGTTGGGCGGCGCGTCGTGGAACGAGAAGGAGAAATGCCGGATCATGCCCTGTTCCTTCGCCTTTTGCACCTCGGGCAGGATGTTGCGATCCACGATCTCAGCCTGAAACGCGTTTTTGTTCGTGCCCCACACATGGTAGAAATCGATGTAATCGGTGTCGAGATTTTTCAGGCTGCGCTCCAAAAAACGCCAGAAATCGTCGGTGTTTTTGACATCGCCGCCCGGCAGCTTGGTGCTGAGCAGGATATCCTTGCGGAACGGTTTGACCGCCTTGCCCAGTGCGATCTCGCTTTTGCGGTTGCAATAATAGGGCGCGGTGTCGAAATAGTTGATCCCGCGCTCATACCCGTAGCGTAGCATGGGGATCGCCTTGTCCTCGTCAACCTCATCCCCCGCCATAGGTAGGCGCATACAGCCGAACCCGATGGCGGAAATCTTCTCGCCGGTTTTGCCAAACGGACGGTAAATCATAGAAATCCCCTCTTCCCTTTTATTTTATGATCTGTGCGCCGCCTTTGCATGGGCGGCAGCAAGTGATGCGTTGTGCCAGAGGACGCAGCCGTTCGGCGCACGCGTCGGCATCCGCTTTTTCCCCAAACAGCGCGAATACCGCCGAGCCGCTGCCCGTCATCGCGCTGCCAAACGCAGACGACTGCCGCATCACGTCGCGGATCGCCACCACCTCCGGCAGTGCCATCGCCTCTTCAAACACATTGCACAGCAGCGAACCGACCGCCGCCAACTGTCCCTCCGCAATCGCCCGCTCCATCGCGTCGCTGTCGGGATGATGCAGCACAGGCGCTTCATCCACGTGTTCATACGCCATCGCCGTGGATACGCCGACTGCGGGTTTGGCGATCAGCACCGTGCAGTCCGGCAGCGGTGCGATGGGACGCAGCGTTGTGCCGGTGCCGGTGGCGACCGCCGTGCCGCCGAGAATGCAAAACGGCACATCCGCGCCCACGCGCGCACCGAGCGCGCACAGCTCCTCCGTTGTCATATTCGCACCGGTCAGCACGTTCATGCCGACCAACACGGCAGCAGCGTCCGCGCTGCCGCCCGCCATGCCCGCCTGCATGGGGATACGCTTCTGCACGGCGATATGTACGCCCCATTCCGGCATCTTGATCGCGTCGAGAAACATCGCCGCCGCCTTATACGCCGTGTTGCGCTCGTCGTTCGGCAGACGGCGATCGGACAGCAGCAGACGGATGCCGGCGGTCTTGCCCGCCGTCAACGTCACCGTATCCGCCAGATCCACCGCCTGCATAATGGTATGCAGCTCGTGATAGCCGTCCGGACGGCGGCCACGTATATCAAGCGTCAAATTCAGTTTTGCGGGTGCTGTCACCGTAACGGTCACGCGCCAACCCCTCCTATATTCCCACGAGAACCGTTCTTCGTCCGCTTACAGTTCTCCTAAAAATTCTTTGATGCGCTTCAGCGCTTCGGTGATATGCTTCATGGAATAGCAATAGGAAATGCGCACGAATCCCTCGCCGCACGCGCCGAACGCCGTGCCGGGCACGACCGCCACGTGCTTTTCACGCAGCAACCGCGCACAAAACGTATCGGAATCCATGCCGCTGACCGCAACCGACGGGAACACATAAAACGCGCCCTCCGGCTCAAAGCAGGTCAGTCCCATCTCATTCAGCTCGTGCACGATCATGCGCCGCCGCATGTCGTACTCGCCGCGCATATACTCCACGTCCTCGTCGCCGTGATCCATCGCTTCGATAGCGGCGTACTGCGCCGTGGTCGGCGCACTCATGATGGCAAATTGATGCAGCTTGATGATCTGCTTCATGATCGGCGCGGGACCGCAAGCGTACCCCAGCCGCCAGCCCGTCATGGCAAACGCTTTGGAAAAGCCGCTGATCATCAGGGTGCGTTCACGCATGCCGTCTATGGCGGAAAAACTGATATGGCGCTCGTCACCGTAGGTCAGTTCACCGTAAATTTCATCCGACAGCACGAAAATATCCGTGCCGCGCAGCACGTCGGCGATCGCTTCGAGATGTTCCCGCCGCATGACCGCACCGGTCGGATTGTTCGGGAAAGGCAGCACCAGCAGCTTCGTGCGCGGCGTGATGGCCGCGCGCACCGCTTCCGCCGTCAAGCGAAAACCGTCCTTGGCGTCTGTCACCAGCGTGACCGGCACACCGCCTGCCATCTTGACCAGCGGCTCATAGCAGACAAAACTGGGCGACGGGATCAACACCTCATCGCCGGGCGACACCAGCGCGCGAAAGCCAAGATCGATCGCTTCACTGCCGCCGACCGTCACGAGAATCTCGCTTTTCGCGTCATAGCACACGCCGCTGTGACGGCGCACATAATCGGCAATGGCGCGGCGCAGTTCCGCCAGACCGGCATTGGGGGTGTACCACGTTTTGCCGTCCTCCAGCGAACGGATACCCTCTTCGCGGATATGATACGGTGTGGAAAAATCCGGCTCTCCGATGGTCAGCGAAATAACGTCCTGCATTTCCTGCGCAATATCGAAAAACTTGCGAATGCCGGACGGCTGCAATTCCCGCAAGGTAGGATTGAGAAGGGCGTCGTAATTCATCGGATCACAAAGCCCCTCTCTGATCCTGTTCCTCCGCGAGGAACATCACACCGCTCTCCTTATAGCGGCGCAACACAAAATGCGTGGCGGTGGACAGCACCGAGTCCAGCGTGGACAGGCGCTTCGCCACAAACATGGAAACATCCTTGAAGGTGCGTCCGGTCACGGTCACGAGCAGGTCGTAACCGCCGGACATGAGGTACACGCTTTCCACTTCCTCAAACCGCATGATCGTCTCGGCAATCGCCTCGAACCCGAAATCGCGTTTCGGCATCACGCGCAATTCAATGACGGCGGTGACATATTCGCGATCGGTGCGTTCCCAGTCGATCAGGGCTTTATAGGCGCGCACGACACCGCTCTGCTCCAACTCCGCGATCTGCCGCGCCACATCCTGTTCGGTGGTATTCAGCATGACCGCGAGCTGTGCGTTGCTCAGCCGCGCGTTGGTATCTAACAGCTTCAACAGCCTATCCATCTTCATAACCATTCCTTTCAGGGGAATTGCAAGACTATATATAAGGTCAGTATACTATATTTTCCGCCTTTTGACAAGCCCGAAAACGGCATTCTGCACAAAGAAATTTGCAGACAGAAAGGTTCCCCCGAAAAACAGCTTTCGGGAGAACCTTTCCGACAGGTACCTGCTAAGATGAACGGTTTAATCAACCTTGACCGTCGCGGCGCCTTTGACATAACCGCTGTCGTTATAAGCATCCACGGTGAACCAATAGCCCACGCCCATATTGAGGTTGCGGACGGTCACGGCGGTATCGCCGATCACCTGATAGTGGAGATTCAGCGAATCCTCATGGCAGCCGTAGCGCAGGACATATCCCTGTGCGCCCTCCACGGCGTCCCACGTGACAGTAGCCGTGCGCT
>CAJKXG010000078.1 GCA_905203795.1 uncultured Oscillospiraceae bacterium
TCGGTGCGCGCGTCGTACCGCGCCCAGCAGCTCCGCGAACAGGGCCAGCCGCTGCCGGGCTGGCGGGACGAGCTGACCTCGCTGCTGAACGAGCGGTTTCACGCCACACTGCTCACCCCGCCCTGTCTGCTGGTGTTCGTGTTCACCATCCTTCCCCTCATTTTCATGGTGCTCATCGCGTTCACCAACTTCGACAAAACCCATCAGCCGCCCGGCAACCTGTTCACATGGGTCGGCTTTGAAAATTTCCGCGACCTGTTTTGGGACGACCCCACCAAATCCTATACGTTCCTGCACCTGCTCGGCTGGACGATGGTGTGGGCGGTGTTTGCCACCTTCACCAACTATCTGTTCGGCATGCTGCTCGCGTTGACCATCAACAAGAAGAGCATCCGTTTCAAAAAAGGCTGGCGCACGCTGTTTATCCTGTCCATCGCCGTACCGCAGTTCGTCACGCTGATGCTGATGTCCCAACTGCTGTCGAGCGAAGGTACGGGCGGCGCGTTTAATGTGTTGCTGCAACAACTGGGCTGGATCAGCGAACCGATCGGCTTTCTGACAGACGGCACGCTCGCGAAGATCACCGTTATCGTCGTCAACATGTGGATCGGCATCCCCTACACGATGCTGATCACCACAGGCATTCTCATGAACATCCCCGTGGACATGTACGAAAGCGCCCGTATCGACGGCGCGGGACCTTTCCGAACATTCACCAACATCACCCTGCCGTATATGCTGTTTGTGACGACGCCCTATATCATCACACAATTTGTCGGCAATATCAACAACTTTAACATGATCTACCTGCTCACCCGCGGCGGACCGCTGACACTGGACTATTATCAGGCGGGCAAAACCGATCTGTTGGTCACCTGGCTGTACAAACAGACGGTGGATCAGCAAAACTACAATCTCGCATCCACCATCGGCATTTTGGTGTTTGTGATCTCCGCGGTGTTCTCCCTGCTGGTGTACAACTCGTCCTCCTCTGTCCAAAAGGAAGAACAATTTCAATTCTAACTCAAAAGGGGTGAGGCTTGTGCGAACAGGCTATAAAACACGGCAGCGTCTTGCCGATGCGGCCATCTATCTGCTGTTGACGGTGCTGTCGGTCGTGTGGATCCTGCCGATCGTTTATCTGGTCATTCTCTCATTCCGCAAGGAATCGGGCGCGTTTTTGCCCTATCTGATGCCCAAAGACTACACGTTCGGCAACTACACCCGTTTGTTCACCGACACCACGCTGTTCAACTATCCGCGCTGGTTTCTCAACACGCTGATCGTGGCGATCTTCACCTGTATCATCAGCACCCTGTTGGTGCTGATGATCAGCTACACGTTCAGCCGCCTGCGGTTTCCCTCCCGCAAGGGCTTCATGAACGCGGGACTGGTGCTCGGCATGTTCCCCGGCTTTATGACGATGATCGCGGTGTACCACCTTCTCAAAGCCATCGGGCTGGAACAATCGTTGGCGGCACTGGTCATGGTGTATTCGGCGGGCTCGTGTATGGGGTATTTCATTGCCAAGGGCTTCTTCGACACCATCCCCCGCTCGCTGGACGAGGCGGCGACCATCGACGGCGCCAGCCGCAGCACCATCTTTTGGAAAATCACCCTGCCGCTTTCCACCCCCATTGTGGCATACACGGCGCTCACGTCGTTCATGGTGCCGTGGACGGATTTCATCTTCGTCAGTGTTATCATGAAGGACAATTACGAAAATTACACCATCGCGCTGGGGCTGTACCAGATGATCAGCCGCGAGAACATTTATCGGTATTTCACCCAGTTCTGCGCGGGCGCGGTGCTGGTCGCCATCCCGATCACGCTGCTGTTTATCAAGATGCAGAAATTCTATGTCGAAGGCGTGGCAGGCGGCGCGGTCAAAGGCTGAGTTTCCAAGTACGAAAAAAATTGCAAAAAAACTCTTGCATTTTGGGAAAAGGTATGGTATGATATTTGGGCTACTGTGAATACAGTGTTTCCGTCGGTTTGGGCGGGAATCCGCGGCGCTGCGGCGACTGCGGGGGCGGACGGTCCTCTGCCACTTGTGTTGTGTAAGAACGTCTGAGTATCAAACAGGAGGATTTCTACTATGGATGCTTTGAAATTGATCGCGGCCGACAGCGTAAAGGAAGCCGCACCGGAGTTCGCCGTCGGCGATACCATCCGTGTGGACGTGAAGATCCGCGAAGGCGATCGCGAGCGTATCCAGGCTTTCGAGGGCACTGTCATCGCGAAGAAGGGCAGCGGCGTGGCGGAAACCTTTACGGTTCGCCGTGTTTCTTATGGCGTCGGCGTGGAGCGTGTGTTCCCGCTGCATTCCCCGAACGTCGCGGGTGTGACGGTTATCCGTCATGGTAAGGTGCGCCGTAGCAAGCTGTATTATCTGCGTGACCGCGTGGGTAAAGCGGCGAAAGTCAAAGAGCGCCTGTAATCTACCTATCGGAAACAGGAAATTGTCCCGCGGAAAATTCCGCGGGACTTTCTTGTTCCTGCTGTTTTCCTCTTGACATTTCCGTGATGCGCTGATATACTGACAGCATATCAACTGAATAGAAACCTTATCAAGAGCGACGGAGGGAACAGGCCCTGTGATGTCCGGCAACCTGCACAACGTTGTAAGGTGCTAATTCCTGCGGGTAAAACCGAAAGATGAGTGACAATCCCTCCGTCCGGTTTGCCCGAACGGTTTTTTTGTTTCAAAGAAAGGGAGAAGATCATGGAAAAACGATTTTTTACTTCAGAATCGGTGACGGAAGGACATCCCGACAAGGTGTGCGACCAAATCTCCGATGCGATTTTGGATGAGATCCTCACGCATGACGCGGACGCGCATGTGGCGTGCGAGACGATTGCCACCACCGGCATGGTGTTGGTGATGGGCGAAATCTCCACGGATTGCTATGTGGATATCCCCCGCATCGCGCGGCAGGTGATCTGCGACATCGGCTATGACAATCTCCAAGCCGGTTTTGACGGTCACAACTGCGCCGTGCTGTCCGTGCTGGATGAGCAATCGCCCGATATTGCCATGGGCGTGAACGATGCACTGGAGGTGCGCGGCAATGACGCCGACGAGCTGGATCGCACCGGCGCGGGCGATCAGGGCATGATGTTCGGCTTTGCGTGCGACGAAACGCCCGAGTTGATGCCGCTGCCCATCTCGCTGGCGCACAAGCTGGCGAAAAAACTGACCGAACTGCGCAAAAACGGCACGCTGCCCTATCTGCGTCCGGACGGCAAATCGCAGGTGACAGTGGAATACGACGGCTACACGCCGGTGCGTGTGGACACGGTCGTTTTGTCCACGCAACACGACGAAGCGGTGACGCTGGACACCATCCGCCGCGACATGACCGAGCATGTCATCCGCGCGGTGATCCCCGCCGCGTTAATAGACGAAAACACGAAAATTTTCGTCAATCCCACCGGCCGTTTTGTAGTCGGCGGTCCGCACGGCGACAGCGGTCTGACCGGTCGCAAAATCATTGTGGACACCTACGGCGGCTACGCCCGTCACGGCGGCGGCGCGTTCTCCGGCAAAGACCCGACCAAAGTGGATCGTTCCGCGACCTACATGGCGCGGTACGCCGCCAAAAACGTGGTTGCCGCCGGGCTGGCGCGGCGCTGCGAGGTGCAGTTGGCCTATGCCATCGGCGTGGCGCATCCGGTATCCATCCTCGTCAACACCGACGGCACGGGCGTGCTGCCGGATGAACAACTGGCGGCGGCACTGCCGCAGGTGTTCGATTTCCGCCCCGAAGCCATCATCCGCACGCTGGAGCTGCGCCGCCCGATCTATCGTCCGCTCGCGGCGTACGGGCATATCGGGCGCGAGGATCTGAACGTCGCATGGGAACGCACGGACAAAGTGAATGCATTGAAATCCGTGCTGGGGGTAAAATAAGCGCATGACAGACAAAGTGCTACAGCGCACGTGGGCGGAGATCGACCTCGACGCCGTCCGCGATAATTATGAATATATCCGCAGTCAACTGCACGACGGCTGCCGCGTGATGGCGGTCGTCAAAGCCAACGCGTACGGACACGGCGTGGAAGGCGTGGCGCGCGTATACGACGAAGCGGGGGTCGAGTGGTTCGCGGTGTCCAATTTGGAGGAAGCGTTGCAGCTTCGCCGCATGGGACTGACACAGCGCATCCTGATCCTCTCCTATACCCCGCCGCAGGAGGCGGCGCGGCTCGCCGCCCACAACATCACCACCGCAGTGGTCAGCATGGAACACGCGCGGGCGCTGAACGAGCAAGCGGCAGAAGCCGGTGTGACGCTGACAGTGCATGTCAAGCTGGACACCGGCATGACGCGGGTGGGCTTATCGGACGCAGAAGAGGTGGCGGCGGTGTGTCGTCTGCCCCATTTGCGTGCCGAGGGCATTTTCACCCATTTTGCCGAAGCGGACGCACCGGATGAAGCGTATACACGGCAGCAGTTCGACCGCTTTTGCCGCACCATCGACGCAGTGGAGGCACAGGGCTTTCACTTTGCCCTGCGGCATTGCTGCAACAGCGCCGCCACCATGCGATTCCCCGACATGCACCTCGATTTGGTGCGCCCGGGTATTATCCTGTACGGCTGCGCGCCGGACAGTTGGATGCGCGGCATGTGGCCGCTGAAGCACGCCATGTCGCTCAAAACCACGGTATCGCAGGTCAAGACCGTGCCGCCGCATACCGGCGTGAGCTACGGCCGCACCTACACCACCGCCGCCGACTGCCGCATCGCCACTGTGCCGATCGGCTACGCGGACGGCTATCCGCGGCTGGTATCCAACCGTGCGGAAATGGCGGTAAGCGGGCGGCGTGTCCCCGTCATCGGGCGGGTGTGCATGGATCAGGTGATGCTGGATGTGACCGCACTGCCCGACGTGGCGGCGGGCACGGTCGTCACCGTGTTCGGCGAGGGACTGCCGGTGGAAAAATTGGCGGAATGGGAACAGACCATTCCCTACGAAACGCTGTGTCTGGTCGGCAAGCGTGTGCCGCGCGTGTTTTTGCGCGGCGGCGACGTCATCGGCACACACAACGACATTGTTTAACGAAAAGGACTGGTGCATATGGACAAAGCACGCGCGGAAGCCGCTGTGCGGGAATTGCTGCTCGCCATCGGCGAAGATCCCGATCGCGCGGGGCTGCGGGAAACGCCCAAGCGGGTCGCCAACATGTTTGAGGAAATTTTTGCCGGCATGACCGAAGATCCGACCCAGCATGTGAAGATTTTCGACGAATCGCGGGACGACGAACTGGTGTTGGTGCGCGATATTCCGCTGTATTCCATGTGCGAGCATCACCTGCTGCCGTTCACAGGGGTGGCGCACATCGCCTATATTCCGAAGGATGGGCGGGTGATCGGGCTGTCCAAGCTGGCACGCATCGTCAACTGCTTTGCCCGCCGCCCGCAGTTGCAGGAACGGCTGACCTCGCAGGTGGCGGATTTCCTGCAAGAGCAGCTGCAGCCGCGCGGCATCGCCGTCATCATCGAAGCGGAACATCTGTGCATGACCATGCGCGGCGCGCGCGCTGCCGGCTCCCGCACCCAGACATCGGCGTTGCGCGGGCTGATGAAATCCGACGCCCGCACCCGTGCCGAAGCGCTGTCGCTGCTGACACGATAATGATAGACAAAAAGCTCCCGACGAACACTCGTCGGGAGCTTTTTTCAGTGCGGCGCCAACACCGCAAACACAGGCAAATTGCGCAGCACGCCGAACACCAACAGCACGGCGATCGCCGTCCACACAGCCGCTTTCATCCAACGCGGCTGCACACATTCGCCCGTGCGCACATACCGCACACACCACCACAGCAGCATCGCCGCCGCAAACGGCAGCATCAGCAGAATCGCGCAATTGGCGCGAAACGCCGCCGCGATATCCAACCGCAGCAGTGCCAGACACATCCGGCTGACTCCGCAGCCCGGGCAATACAGTCCTGTCACCTTATAGAACACGCAAGGGATGGACAGCGGCGTTAAATGCACGATTGCCGCATATGACAAAGCGATCCCCGCAAGGAGGATCGCCCGTTTTGCCAGCAGACACAACCGCGCGCGCGGCGTATCCTCGTTTCGCATACGATCAGACCGTCGCAAACTTGTTCAGTTCGTTTTGGATCAGCGCGTTTGCCACGATGTTCAGACCAAAGACGCACAGCAGCAGATAAACCAAACCGCTGTTGGAATCGGTCGGCATACCGTTCGCCGCTTTCACAGCGTTCAGACGCTCGCCTGCTTTGTACGCCCAGATCATATAGTAGATGTTGCAGGTCACAAGCGACAGCA
>CAJKXG010000079.1 GCA_905203795.1 uncultured Oscillospiraceae bacterium
GATTGCCGTGCTGGCGGTGCTGTGTGTCGGGTCGCTGGCGCTGTCGATCGTGCTGCTGGCAGGGCAAACGCCCGCGCTGAACAATCCGAGCTCCAACTCGACCACCGACCGCGGCTCCTCCACCCAGCCCACCGTCAATCAAAACGCGCCGACGGTGCAGACCAAAGAACCGGCGGAGGAGGGGCTGACCACTACGGAAATCGTGAAGAAGAATCTCGATTCCACCGTGGTCATCACCATGTACACCCGCACCACGTCGTCCGGCTTCTTCGGCACAGCGAGCACAAACACGGGCAGTGAAAAGAGCGCAGGTGTGGCGTCCGGCATTATCTGGACAGAGGACGGTTACATCATCACCAACGCGCACTGCGTTTACAGCGACGATTTGAAATCCACCTATTCCCGCATCGCTGTCACGCTGTACGACGGCACGGAATTCGAGCGCGCGGAGATCGTCGGCTACGACACCACCACCGACCTGGCGGTCATCAAGGTGGATGTCGGCGACAAGAAGCTGTCCCCCGCGGAATTCGGCAACTCCGACGAGCTGCAACTGGGCGACCGCGTGGTCGTGCTGGGCAACAACAGCGGTCTCGGCTGGTCGGTGACGCAGGGCTGTATTTCCGGTCTGGCGCGCGATGTCTACGAAGAGACCAGCTACGCGATCAAATGTCTGCAAACCGACGCGGTCATCAACCCCGGCAACTCGGGCGGTCCGCTGCTGAACAGTTCGGGGCAGGTCGTCGGCATCAACTCCGCCAAGATCGTGGCGAGCGGATATGAGGGGCTGGGCTTCTCCATCCCGATCAAGGAAGCGAGCGAGATCATCGAAAATCTGGTCACATACGGCTATGTCAAGGGACGCATCATGCTGGGCATCAGCGGCTACACCTACAACCAATATCCCGGCTATGAGGGCTTCCTCATCGAAAGCATCAGCGACAAAGGCTCGCTGGGCGGCACCGCCGCTCAAGCGGGGGATATCATCACCGAAGTGGACGGCGTGCGCATCACCAGCTATGCGGAAATGCGCAAAGAGCTGACCAAACATCAGGTGGGCGACACGGTGACGCTGACACTGCTGCGTGTGGAGCGCGGCTCGCGCACCCCCACCACGTTTACCATCGACGTGACCCTGATCGAAAGCGACGGTTCCGTTTGAACAAACAATCCAAAGGATAGCGCCTCATCTCGCTGTCCTCCCAAATCAAACAGCGGTTCGTTCCGTTTGGAGCGAACCGCTTGTTTATTGATCTGTTTCCGGATACAGCGTGATGGTGCGATATACGGTGTTGAGCTGATACGTGTATTTTTTGAGCAACGGCTCGCCCTCTTGGAAATGCTCGTTCACATAGGAGCGCAGCCGCCGGCTGTTGCTGAAAAGCAGCCGCGCGTTGTCAAACTTGTCCTGCGGGAACCGCAGATCCACCGCCGTCGCGCCGTCGCGCATCTGTTCGGCGATCGCCAGCCCGATCACCAACGGATCGAACGTGTTCAGATACGTCCCTTTATAGGTATAATAGTTTCCCGATTCCGCCGTGCAGGTGATCAGCCCGATGTTTTCGCTGTCGATCTCGTGCGTCAATTGTATATCCGCCGTGGTGAGATTGAAAAACGTGTGCCGCAGCAGATCGTCCGCGTCGTCCCATGTCACATCCACGTGATAGCTGCGCCCGTCCACCGTCACCATATTCCACATGTGCGACGCTCCCTCGCCGAAGCCGCTGACCAGCGTGCATTCCATTCCCGCGCGATGCATCAGCAACTGCATGGCGCGGGAATATCCCTCGCACACCGCGCGTCCGTTCACCAGCGCACCGTAGGCGGTAAACGCCTGCGCGTGCGTCTCGGAGGGGTTCTTGCTCTCCGCCACCGTCTTGTCATAGCTGCACCGTGCTGCCAGCCGATCGTGGAAGTACAGCTCGGTATCGATCGCGGACGCGTCTTTCGGCAACGCCGCCAGCCAGTCGTTTACCACCGCGTCGAGCTGTTTTTGCGCCACGGTCCGCTCTGCCGCCGTCATGGTCAGCACCAGACAAAACACATGATAGTATTCCTGCCCGTCCTGCTCATATCCTTCGTAGCTGTAGGTGTTCCCGACATAGAAGAAGGCGGGGTTGTCCGTCGTAAACGCATTGTACAGCAGTTGCGTTTCCGCGCGCCCGCAAAGTGCCTCCGGCAGCTCGACGCGCAGACCGATGTGATCTGTCCGCCCGCCCTTGCCGTCGGAGATGGCGATGGTCATGTCCTGCTCATATTCCCGCACCGTCTCGTACAGCGCGGCGTACGCCTTTTGCAGGCGCGGATTCAACTGTCGATAGCACCATTTGTCCTTGTACTCCGACAGATAAGCGGGCTTGCTGCTGGCGGGCGGTTTGGGGTCGGCGGGCGACTCGACAGGATGAAACGCGATCCAAGCGCACCCGCTCATGAACAGCATACCGATACAACACAGCCCTGCCAGCCACCGCTTCACTGTACACCCTCCCCCGTTTTCATCTCTCTTTATCTACCTTATAGTATACCGATGCGTCTCCCGCCTGTCAATGCCAAATCCTGCAAATCGGGGCTTTTTTCTCACCCGAGTGGTTTTTCGGACAGTTCAAATCGCATCGCTTCGCCGTTTCCGATGTATTCGCCGTTCGCCGACAGCGCAGTGCACAGACTGCCGTTGTTGCGGGAGGCCAGAAATTCGATGGCGGCTTTGTCCGCATGATACTGCGACGCGTAAATGTCCGAGCGCACCAGATTCACCAGCGCGGTAAAATCGCGGTCGCGTTTTTCGGCACGTCCGACGGTGAGATATTGATTGATCATCGCCGCCACTACCTGCGCCTGCACCGTCGCCCGCTGACGGCGGCCGCCGTGCCCCGCGGGATACGCGAGCACGCCCGTCACCTGCGAGCCGGTCAGCATATGCGCACCGCTGGTCAGTTTGATCGTGTAGCCGCCGCTTTCGTCGGTGTAGGACAGCGTTTCCGGCAGGGTAAACAGCAGGCTGTTGTCGAAATGCGCCACCGCTTTTTCGATATTCGCATAGGTGATGATCGCGTAATGATCCACCGTCACCCCGAGCGCCGCCGCCAGGCTGTCTCGTACCGCCGTGATTCCCTGCGCCGTATACAGCTCAAACAGCCGCGTCTGCTCCACCCCGACAGCAACCGTCGTCTCGCGCGGGATGGCGATCGCCCGCACCCGTGCCAGCGCCGGTTCGCTGACCACCAGCACAAATCCCTGTGCCTGCTTGTTCTGCTCGGTGACGATCAGCAGGCGGCGGGTGTCCGCCTCGCTGTAGGTGGGCGCGTTGACCGACGTGCCAGAGGACGAGCTGACCGGCGGCGTGATCTGGCGTGTAAATTCCATCATACCCCATGCCAGCACCCCGCCGAACACGACGAGAAACAGCAAAAATGTCAACCCAAACACGAGCAGGCTGCTCGCCCGTTTTTTGCGTTTTTTCGGTTTGGATTGCTTCATAAACGCCGCCATGTCCCGTCGCCCCTTTCTGTCTCGGTCGAGTCCCTTCCTATCCTTTCTATATAGTATTATACCAAACCCGCCCGCCAAAACAACAACAAACGTGTAACCTTTTGGGCAAAATTGGTTACAGTTTTGTAACCTTTTGCCGCAATTTTGCCTAGAATAGCGGAATGAGAAACGTAAAAACGAGAAAAATCAAGCAAGAAAGAGCGATTTCGAGAGATTGATAGCTGTAAATTAAAAAAACGCCGAAAATCGCTTGATTTTCGGATTTGCGCTCTTGACAGCCCGCCGCAAGTGTGGTATCATCTAACAGCATTAAAAGTGAAAGACTGTTCAGGAGGTATTGCAATGTCCACGTATATGGAAAAAGCCGGTCAAGTCGATCGGAAATGGTACGTCATTGACGCTGCCGGCAAACCTCTGGGGCGTGTGGCTGCTCAGGCCGCCGTGCTGCTGCGCGGTAAGCATAAGCCCACCTTCACGCCTCATGTGGATTGCGGCGATCACGTCATCATCATCAACTGCGCCAAAGCGGTTCTGACCGGCAACAAACCGGAAAAGAAGATTTGGTATCGTCACACCGGCTGGATCGGCGGCTTGAAGGAAGTCAAGTACGCCACCCTGATGAGCCAGCGCCCCGAAAAGGCGATGGAGCTGGCTGTCACCGGCATGATCCCGGATAACACGATCGGCCGCGCTGCGTGCACCCGTCTGCGTGTCTATGCCGGCACGGAGCACAATCACGCCGCGCAAAAGCCCGAAGCGTTTGAACTGTAAGGAAGGAGGCTGCTTACTATGGATTACAATACCAGACCGTATTTTTACGGCACCGGCAGAAGAAAGAAATCCGTCGCGCGTGTCCGTCTGTATGCCGGCACCGGCAAGGTGACCATCAACGGTCGCGACATCGACGATTATTTTGGTCTTGAGACGCTGAAACTGATCGTTCGTCAGCCTCTGAAGCTCACGAACACCGATGAGAAGTTCGACATCGAGTGCCGCGTCGCCGGCGGCGGCGTCACCGGTCAGGCCGGTGCGATCCGTCACGGCGTGTCCCGCGCGCTGTTGCAATACGACAGCGAAGCGCTGCGTCCCGCGCTGAAGAAGGCGGGCTATCTGACCCGCGACCCGAGAATGAAGGAACGCAAGAAGTACGGCTTGAAGGGTGCTCGCCGCGCTCCGCAGTTCTCCAAGAGATAACAACATCTTATCAGAAATGCCTTATATTCCTTGTATTTCAAGGGATATGGGGCTTTTCTTTTTGCCTGTCGAAAGCAAATCCCCAATAAATCCCCAACACACCCACCGAATGAATATATCTTTACTTCTGCCGTATATGTGTATATAGTTGTTTTTTCGTGTTACTTCCGTTACTTCAAAAGATATGATAAATTGCTATAATGTATAGCACACTATTAGCGGTTACAATAGCCGAAAATCACATCGGTTTCCGTTACCTTTCTGTTACCGAAAGCTCAAATGTGTTACCGCCCTTTAATTAGCATCCCTTTTTATAATGGGGCGGTTTCGTTTGCATCTCACTTTTCAACTATTATTATTTGATTTGCAAAAATATCTTTACAAACGCAAAGATATGTGATATAATAGTATCGTACTAAGGAGGGCTGCAAATGGCTATCAAATACTATAAACTCTTCGATATAATGCAACGAAGAGACCTGTCTAAAACGCAAATATCTGAATCTGTGGGAATTTCATCAGCAACGATGGCGAAACTCTCAGCCCACAAACCTGTTAATATGGAAATAATCAACCGCCTTTGTGAATACTTAGAGGTTCAGCCGGGCGAGATACTCGAATTTGTTTCGGATGAGGAGGGAGCATAAATGAGCATATATCAAAAGATAGACCTCAATAAATTGGCAATAGACCGATACAGACCCTTTGAGGGTGAAATGTTAAAACAAACCCGTGATTATTACAGAGTTGGTACTACTTGGACTTCAAACGCTATTGAGGGCAACACCCTCACAGAGAGCGAAACAAAGATACTTCTTGAAGATGGGTTAACCGTAGGCGGTAAACCTCTCAAATATACCTATGAAGCAATCGGACACGGCAAGGCGTATGATTATATGTTCACGCTTATTAAGAGCAATACAATCACGACCGAAAATATCTTAATGCTTCACAAACTCTTTTATCAAAGCATAGATGAAGAGAACGCCGGAGCGTGGAGAAGGCAGCCGATTTTTGTTTCGGGTTCGGATTATGTTTTTCCTCTGCCCGAAGAATTACAGGCGAAGATGGCTGAGCTTGAAAAGTGGATTAAGACCGAGCGAGACAATTATCACCCTGTCGAGTTTGCCGCTCTCCTGCATTTGAAGTTCGTAACAATACACCCCTTCATTGATGGAAACGGCAGAACTGCAAGATTGCTCACAAACCTTGCTCTTATTCAAAAGGGTTATTTACCTGTTATCGTGCCGCCGATTTATAAACTCGATTATAACGGATATATTCGCTTGTATCAGAACAAGGGCGATGCTTCAAAATTCGTGGAGTTTATTGCAGAGCAGGAAGTCGAGACCCAAAAAGAAATGATGAGATTGCTCCAAATCAAAGTATAATCCGAACAGAGAGGGAAACGAAATGAAAGTATTAAAGGTTTTATTTTGGGTGTTTCTTTTCCCGTTTATGTTGTTTATAACATTGCTCAACGGCTTATATAAGTTAAGCACCGGGAAGAAATATTTTTAACGAAAAGAGAGGTTGCAACCCTTGTGGACTGGAGCCTGTGAAAAAAAGTCT
>CAJKXG010000080.1 GCA_905203795.1 uncultured Oscillospiraceae bacterium
TCGACAGCAACGGCCGCGCGCTCACGTTCGGCGATGTGGTGGTGCGTGTCAGCGCGTCGTATGCGCTCGCGATGCACATCGACACCGATGAGTCCAACGCCGCCTGCGCCGCCCCCGGCACGATGGGCGAAATTATCAAATAAGACCTGCGGCACGCGGGACACGGACACGGCTTTCGCCGTGTCCGTATTTTTATGCGTTATTGCAGAGCGTTGATCGTCAGACCCGTGATCAGCTTCGGGTAGAAATAGGTGGATTTCTGCGGCATTTTTTCGCCTGCCGCCGCCACATCGCGAATTTCGGATACGCGCGTCGGATTAAGCAGGAAACAGCACTGCGCCGCGCCCTCCCGCACCGCTTGCAGCGCTTCCGCCGCGTCGCGGGTGTAGGTCAGATTCTTCTGATTCGCCATATTTTCCTTGTCGATGCCGAGCAGCCGCTCCAGCACCAGCACGTGCAGGACATTGACGTCCAGTCCGCGCGACGCCGGCGACACCTCCGGCAGCAAGCTGTCCATCACGGCGGTGTCCCGCAGTGTCAGCAGCACGCTGTGCGTACCGTCGTAGAAGCCGAACGCCTTGCGTCCGGCGGCATACGCGTCGTCCAGCGCCGCCTGCAAAGAGGCTGTCGGCAGCGCCTGCGTGTCGAAATACGCCGCGCAATCCGCCAGCAGCCGCGCCGCGTCAAAATCCGGCACATCGCGCACCAAGCGGTGCGTGGGGAATACGACCAGCCCGGGGTGATGCATCTCCACCAGCATCATCATCACATAATCCGCTTCGCCGCCAATCGGCGCGCCCGCCGCCCGTCGGCTGTCGCGGTAATTCAGCGCGGTTTCGTAGCGGTGATGCCCGTCTGCGATGAACAGGCGCGTGTCCGCAAATCCCGCGCACACCTCCGCGATCACCGCTTCGTCGGTTACAGCCCACAACTGATGGGTCAGCCCCTCCGTGTCGGTCAGCTCGTTCAGCAGCGCGGCGTCTCGGATGAGGTCATCCGCCGTGCGCGCGCCCTCAGACGCCATGTACAGCGAATAAATATTGCTGAAATTGCACGCCGTCGCCGTCATGAGGTTAAAGCGGTCGGTTTTCGCCTTGGACAGCGTGAATTCGTGCGGCAGGATGATGTTTTTGGAGAATTCCTCCAAATGCACCTGCGCGATCAGCCCCGTCACCTGCATCGGCACGCCGTTTGCGGTGAACCCGATGCGATAAATGTACAGTGCGGGGCGGTCGTCCTGCCGCAGGATGCCGTCCGCCCGCCACTTTGCCAGCACCTCCCCCGCCGTTGCATACGGGTCGGCGCCGTCGCGCGGCAGCTCCAAACGGATGATGTTATGCGGGTTGGCGGCGAGATATGCCTGCCGTTGTTGCTCCGAAATGATGTCGTAGGGCGGGCAAACCAATTCTTCGATGTGTCCGGCGCGTTCGGTGAACCGCAGTGCGCGGAAGGGACGGATTTCTGCCATAAAAATTACCTCCGATTTGATGTGGTATTTTTTCCAAAATATGCTATACTGTAAGGAGAACATGCAATAGGGGGATACTTTATGAGTCAATTTGCAGACATACAACCGACGGCGCTGGCGGATAACCTGTTTCAGCGCATCGGCAGCGACTGGATGCTGATCACCGCCGGACAGCGCGGCGCGTACAACACCATGACCGCCAGTTGGGGCGGCGCGGGCGTGTTGTGGGGTAAAAACGTCGCGTTTGTGTTCGTGCGCCCGTCGCGGTACACATACGAGTTCATGGAAAAGGAATCGGCGTTTTCGATGAGCTTTTTCGACGAGAAGTATCGCGACGCGCTGAAACTGTGCGGCGCGAAATCGGGTCGCGACATCGACAAAGCGGCAGCAACGGGACTCACGCCCTGCTTCGACGGCGCGGCGCCGTATTTTGAACAGGCGCGGCTGGTGGTGGTGTGCCGCAAACTGTACGCGCAGGATCTCGATCCGGCGCAGCTGCAAGCGCCGCCGCTGGCAGGTTTTTACAAGGACGGCGATTTCCACCGCATGTATGTGGGCGAGATCACGCAAATCCTTCAACGCTGAGCGATATGGTCAAATTATAGCACGGAAACAAGCGAAACGTAAAGAGGGGCACGGCAAATTTTACAATTTGCTGTGCCCCTTTTTGCAAAATAATTACCGTGCGCACGCGCGGATTGCCGCCAGCTCCCGATCGACGATGTCTGTCAGATCGGCGAGATCGGGCTTCGGCAGCCCGAACGCTTCCACAGCCAGACAACCCATGACGGCATTGCCGACGCCGTTCAGGTGCATCTCGTCGGTCATCAGTGTATCCGCGTAATGCTGCGGATCGGCTTCGTAATACGGCAAAAACAGCCGATTCATGTCCAGACACGGGATGTCCAGTTCCCGCGCGACCGTGCGGTTTATCTCGATATACGTGGGATACGCCCGCTGGAATTCCTCCGAAAAACGGTGCAGTACCATGCTGTATTGCGTTTGCAGCACCGGCGTGCCGCCGTAACGCAAAATGCGTGTGCACAGTTCGGTCAGCCCCGCGTGGAACTCGTCCGGCGATACACCGGCGTCGAGGTCGTTGTCGGCGGTGGTAATGATAACCAGATCCGGCGAAAACGGCTGCACATCGCGGGGGTAGCGCCCCAGCAGATCGCGGATGCAGTTGCCGCCGATGCTGGCGTTGAACATCAACACCTGCGGCGCGTGGTTGCGCCAGCTTTTTTCCAGCCAGTGAACCCATGTCGGGCGCGCGCCCGCAGGGTTGCAGAATTGGCTTTCGCTCGCGCCGTAAGCCAAAACGGTAAACGCGCGTTCCGGATGTTGCGCCGCGGTTTGAGCAATGTCGCGTAAGGTTTTTCCCATATGGTTCCCCACTTTCTGATGATGTCAAGGTTACTCGTCTATCGCTCTGATCTCGCGGAGCGCGGCGTGCAGAGAAGATAAATATCCGCAAACAGCGGCGATCCTCGATGTGGATGGCAATTTCCTTTTAGTTTACCGGTACGAGCGGGAATTCGATTTTAGAAGGATTGTCTGATAAATATAGCAGGCACTGCTGTTACACAGTGCCTGTTGTGTATACATTTATGGTAGCGGAGCAACGGGGTCGCCGCCTTGAAGGATCGATTGATCAGATTGTTGCTGTGGTTCTCCGTTGAGTGTGGCGGTATTTTGTGAATTGCTAACCACAGGAGTCCAATCCGCCAAAATCAGATTCAGTTTCGGTGCTTCATATTTCATGATGTTTATCCTCCTTAGACGGCGGGTGTTGTATACGCCACTGCTGCCGTGTAGTACAAATACAGCGCGCGCATAACATTTTTCAGAGCATCCGGTGTAGAACTTCTGCTCAGCACATTCTTGCAATACGACATGACCGTGTAGTCGATCTGCTCGGTGGTGGTACCATCCGACAGGGTGACATTGGTCGCAGTGTTCAATTGATGGGCGGGGATATCGGTGATATCCATATAATACAGGTTGTTAGCGCTATCGAATTCCAATGTCTGTTCTACGTCATTAAGTTTCACTGTACCGGTAGCGTCGGCATCCTTTTTGAAGTACAAACGCAGTGTGGTGTTGGAGAGCAAATCGAGACTTGCACCGTAGAACGTAACGCCACCTGCTTTCGGCGTTTTGGTGTACGGGGAGAGATCCTCTGCCGTCACGTTTTTCACATCGTTGTTATCGGTACCGCCGTTTGCCAAATTGGTTTCGTTGTAGCCAAAGTACTTCTGCGCATAGGCGCCGTAATCCAGCATCGCTTTGACCAGCGGTTGTGCCTCTGCATAGGCACTGTCAGAGAGAATGGCATTGGCATATTCTGCCACAGAATACGTGTAAATATCGCTGGTCATACCGTTGGCAGTCAACTGCGCAATGACAGTATCCGCCATTTCTTTTGCCGCGACATGACAGGTGAATTTGTATGTATTGTTCTCACCGGCTACGTATGCCGCTTTCTCTGTTTCGCCATTCGGCAAAACAAATGTCATAGAGGCATTCTCCGGCACATCCGACATGATGAAATTTATGCCGACATCGCCGCTCAACGTCAGCGAATAGCCATCCAACGTACCAACGCTACCCGTGCTACCGCCCCATACGCCGGTTACTTTCAAGCCGTCTTTTGTGGTGGCGACAATTCGTATATTGCTGAGATAGAATGTTCCTGTCAAACCGCCGACATTGATGTTGACATCCGCCCCATTTTTGCCGAATGTTTGCTCGGTACGGGAGATGGTTGCCGTACCCCAAGAGCCGGTGGTTGTCAAACCATATTCGTAAAGGCTACCAAAACCACCATCGTGGAGAATGCCATTTGACAGACCGGGAGCAGATTCCCCGTTTTTATCGTTGGTATTAAAATGCCACCAGTTTCCGTTGTTTGCGTTATCAGTACCACGATAATAATCAAACGTGATATCCAAATCGACAAGCGTATCCGAAGACAAACCAAGTGCATTGGCAATGACGCCTTGGTTCCATTGAACGTTTCCTGTAGAAGTCCATTTCAGGTAGGTTTTTCCGCCTTGATCAGGATCGTTTTCAACAATTGATGTATTGCCCGTGTTATGAATTGTCGGATCGGGCAAGGCAACAATGGCAGATACCTGGTTGACAGGAGTCAGTGTCATACCTCCGTAGTTGACGCCGCCGTTGTCGAAGTAGACGCATAGGGTCTGGGCGCCGGCGCTCAGCAGCACTTTTCTCATAGTGAAGGTTTGATATGTCCCCCAGCCACCGGTGTTCGATACAGATACACTGCCCAGCGTATTGTCGGTTTTGTCGCGAAGAATAACGGTATAAGAATCGGAATTGGCCGTGGCCAACTGCATGTCTACTTTGTAATAGCCGGTCTTTTCCACATAAACCGGATAGCCAAAATATTTTCCGGCACCTATGCCTTCGATACCGCTACCTCCGAGCCAACTACCGTCGGTTGAAGATGCAGATGCATCATATTGCTTATAATCGATCGTGGTGGCGACATTGCCGCTGATCGCGATCAAGGGGACAAGATACTCCTGTGCCACTGCCTCCAGCGCATGGAAAGCATTGGAATAGGCAAGCATAGTCAGCGAATCAGTATTAGCAACCGCCTGCGCATCCGCAATTGCCGTCGTCGCCATAAAGGCGTCGACCGAAGCAGCTGTGTATTTGGTTTTCAACGAGGTTGCGTCATATTGGTCGATAACGGCTTGCAATTTTTCTTTCGTAAATGCGTACGTACCCCAAACAGCGGTGCGGGTATCGCTATCGCTGATTTTTGCAACAACTTTGATACCGCGAATGTAAAGAGAACTCGTAGAACTATAATTCTGAGGTTGTATGGATAGGTCATCCCCGTCGCCAAGTTTTTGCCCATCGCGAGAAATCACTGCTTTTGCCCACGCGTTCTTGGTTGTCAACTCAGCAGAAAAGTTGAAATAAAAATCGCCGTATTTGCCGTCGGGATCTTTTGTTTCAAAACGCCCCCACTGGTTGCCATCAGCTGCCACAAAATAATAGTCTAAATAAAAGGTCAAATCGGCCACAGTGGCTGCTGTTAATCCCATGGCGTTCCCTATCATGCTATTATTAAAATAGTATCTATCCGTGGCGCCGTTTTCCCATTGGATAACATCAAAGCCATCTTTTTGACCTCTGCATGCAGGAGCGGGAGGCTAACCGCCCAATGCATTAAATTCGCCAATCGTATTCTCTCCCGCTGCGCTTGCCATCATGGTCAGGCCGCTGAGACAGCCGAGCATGAGCGCGCACGAGAGAATCCATGACAAGATCCTTTTGCTCATATTTTTTCCGTCCTTTCACGCTTTCCATCAAAATTTTGACCCAGAGAAAGCTCTAAACTTATGTGTAGTATAGCACGTGTACGTGCACGTTGTCAATGGATTACGACAAAATTAGATAAAATCAGCAAAATATATAAAACAGATTTATACAAAAGTGACAAATCACAATCCCCCCCGCTGTTTCGCCAAATCGAGGCGGGGATGCCGCCTGCGGCAAATATACGCGGAGTTTTGCCATGCTTTCGTGGAAAAAGGGCATTTCCTCCACATTTTCAACGCGTTTTCCACCATGACATGTCCCTAACGGCGGGAATAGAGCAGGGTTTTTCACCGTTTTCACGATGTTTTCCACAATTGAAGAAAACTTTTTTGCCGCTTGCGGTGTTATCCCTGCCGTATAATTCTT
>CAJKXG010000081.1 GCA_905203795.1 uncultured Oscillospiraceae bacterium
GTACCGCGCAAGAGAGGGGGAAGCGGGACGCAAAAACGGGGTTGCGCCCGCCGCTGCCGCTTCGTCGGCGATGGCGGCCAGTACCCGCCCGAATAGCCCCTCGCCCCGACGGGAAGGGGTGGTGCAGGCGGCATAGACATACCACAGCGGGCGGCTGTCCGCGCCCGCCTGATAGACGGCGGGCAACAAAAACGCCATCGACAGCGCCCGCCCGTCCTCCTCGTACAACAGACAGCGATGGGGCGCATACAGTGCGTCCCAAAAGGCGGCGACGTCGGCGGCGGTGTCCTCCGGAAAGGCGGACAGCCACAGGGCGCACACGTCCGGCAATCGGTCGGGCGATGCATACGTGAACGCGGACAACATGCGGCGATCCCTCCTTGCGGATCTATATAACGGTGAGTTGTCACCGATCAGCGGTGGCACGTTATCGTTCGGTGCAAAGGTATTTGTCCAGCAGCAGCGCGGGGTGATAGGACAGTTTCGCGCGGCGTAAGCCTTCCAACCCCACATCGTTTTCGCGGTTGATGTAGGCGTATTTGCCCAGCAGCTCGTGGGCGGCGAATTCGCGGTTGATGACGGCGTAGGCACTGCCGTAGTCCGCCAACGCCTTTTCCACGTGGATGTCGAAGGTGTCCGCCCGAACGGGCGCGCCGAAGGTAAATGCCACGATGCGCCCGTCCACACGGATACCGCCGCCGATCAGCCCGATCGGCATGGGCAGTGTCAGCAGTTCCCGTACCGCCATGCGTTCCGCGACCAACTCCGCGTCGTCGCCGCCGCGCTCCGCGTACCACATCTCCGCCATATCCAGAAATTCCGCGCGGTTGTCCTCTGTCATCGGCTCGTATATCCAATCGTGTTCGCGGGAAAATGCCGCCACATGGTTGCGCTTTTGGTGGTATTTTTTGCCAGGCAGCGTTGCCAGCGACTCGGTGGTGTAAAGGTAATCCGCGTCCTCGTCAAACCGCTCGAAAAAGAAGCGCTCCGGATACAGCCGTTCCAGCATCTCGGTCTCCTCCCGCTCGCAGCCGAACAGCCGCAGGTGATAGCCCTGCTCGTGCGCGAAAGCAGTCAGCCGCGCGATGCCGTCCGGCAGCGAACCGCCGATGGGCATCATATAGACGGGGTGGTCGCGCTCAAACCGAACAAATAGCTGTTCGTCCGAGCCGGCGATCTGCGTGCGGTACGCGTGCCGCCACATCAGCATATTGGTGAAGCAGAATTCGCAGCTTCGATAGTGGCTTTCGAGCATCAGCGGCGCCGCCCACACCGCGTCCTCGGCGGTTGGTTCGCGAAACACCAGTTGTGAATCGTCCACGTTTCATACGCTCCTTCGCGTTTACAAAATATCCTGTATGCGGCGCACGATATCCTCATGAATGTGCGCGATCGACAGTGGTGTGCCCGCCTCGGCACAGGGGACAACCTGCCAGCCGAGCCGCTCGGCGGCATACAGCGCCGCCGGACGGCAGGCGCGCAGATACGCCGCGTTACGCTCGTGGATATCTTTACGCGCGGGGTCGCCGCCGTAGCGTCCCGTCACCAGCGTGTCCGCCACCTCCGGCGGCATGTCGAGAAACAGTACCTGATCGGGACGCGGCAGCCCCAGCAGGCGGTATTCGTAGTCCTCCAGCCACGCGAGGTAGTCGTCCCACTGCGCGCGCGGCAGTTTGCCCATCTGGTGGATGGCATTGGAGGTGGTATAACGGGCGGCGACGATCAGCGTCCCCGCCTCATAATCCGCCTGCCAGCAGGTGCGGTAGCTGGCGTATCGATCCACGGCGTAAAACGAGGATGCGGCGTAGGCGTTCACCTCGTCGGCGCTGCCGTACACGCCGTTCAAATATTCCTTCACCGGCGCGGAGGAGGGTTTGTCATAGTCGGGAAAGGAGATCTGTTTATAGCTTGTCCCCGCTGCCGACAGATACGCGCCGAGATGCGCAAGCTGTGTGGTTTTACCGCTGCCGTCCAGCCCGTCCAGTACCAGCAATCGTCCCATTGATCACACGTTCCTTTGTTTCATTTCGGCGTATTTGGCACGCACATCCGCCGCTTTGCCGCAGCTCATTTTGCCTTCGGTGCAAGCCCCGTTCACGCAGGGCGGACCGGCGTGTGCGAAAATGTGCGGCGCGGCCTGTACGCACAGCGCCAGCATCTGCTCTGCCAACTCGCGGATCTCCCACTGGGCACGGTTGCAGCAGCGGTGACGGAAAAAGTTGAGCAGGCTGCGGGCGTTCATGGTCATCATGATTTTGGTGGTGCAGGCGTTTGGCAGCACGAACCGCGCGTCCTCAATGGCGCGTTTTTCCGCCGCCCGCACCGCCGCGGGATCGTCGTTTCCGTTCAGATAGGACGCTTTGAGCAGCGCCGTCAAGCGCTCGTAGTGCGCCTGATCCTCCCGCATCGCGGTCTCGTATTCCGCCGCCGCCTCGGGAATCGCCGCGATGGCGGGCGGCACGACATAGCGAAACTGTGCTTCTGCGACATACCGCTGGCTTTGCACGCTGTAGGATGCGATACGATGGCGGGTGAGCTGTGCCAGCAGCGAGCGGCTCACACCCTCGATGCCGAAGGTGAAGGAAGCGTGCTCAATGGGGCTTTCATGCCCGATCTCCGCCAGCATTTCCACAAACGATGCGGTTTTTTCCTCTGTCAGTTTGTCCCGCACATCCTGAATGGACGCCGGCGAATAACACAGCCTTGCCGCCGCTGCCACGGTCTGCTCCGGCATCGGCGTGTAGGCGATCAATTCCACATGTAACATCAGATTTCATCCTTTCGGCAATCGACAATTGCTCATAGGTATACACAATACAGTATAGCATATTTGCACCGTCTCTTCAACTGTTTTATTTTCGCAGCGAAGCAAAGAAAAAGGCTGCGGCAAATCGTGCCGCAGCCTTGCTGCTGAAAAGGATTATTCCTGCGGGAGCAGGGAGATGGAGATGCCGGAGATGTTGAAGCCGCCCATACCGCCGGTAATGCGCACGGTGTTATCCGTACCCGGTTTCAGGTCGATGATACAAGTGGATTTGCCGCTGTAATCGCTCCATCCGCTTGTCTTCGGCACTTTGAGGAAATAGCCGTCACCGGTCGTATCGGCGGTGGAAGTGACCTTGGAAGTGGCATTGTCATTGGAAGAATAGGTCACCGTCAGCAGCGCTTTGCCGCCTTTGCCGCCGTCGACTCCCGTCCATTCAGCGTACGCGTTCGCTTTGTTCATGTTGATGATGGCGGGCGTGCTGCTGCCGGTGCTGAGCGATGCGCCGGACACAATAGCGCCCATCACGCTGTAATCCGTCTTTTCCGTGAAAGCGGATGCCGGCGGGACAATCGGCTGGCTGCCCTCTTCACCACGGTGGGACGGACCGACCGACGGGACGCTTGTGCGGGTCTGCTTGACCACTTGAATAGCGCCGAATTCATCAAATTCCACTTTGTCCACGCACACAGAGCGCAGGTTGCCGACACCGGAGATATCTTGGTTATGATAGAAGATATACCAGTTGCCGCGATATTGCGCAATCGAGCCGTGGCTCGTGTCGCAGCCGGTGGGGGTGAGGATAACGTCATGCGTCACCCACGGACCGAGCGGGGATTCCGATGTGGCGTATCTCTGCTGGTTGCCGCCGCCTTCGGTGTTGTTGTCCGCAAACATCGAATAGTAAAGATCGTCATACTTGAACATCCACACGCCCTCGTGGAAATCCGTCAGCCCCTTCATTTGCTGCAACGGGGTTTCCAGCGTGGTCATATCGGCGGAGAGCTTTGCACCGAAGCAAGCGCCGTAGCCTTTGGCGTGATCCGCCGCGTTGTTGTTGCCGCCGCCGCCGAAGTAGAGATAGTAGCTGCCGTCGTCATCCTGGAACACGCACGGGTCGATCATCGACCAGCCGCCGATGGGATTGCCGTCCACGTCCTTGATCGGACCGAGATCGGTGAACGGGCCGGTCGGGCTGTCGCTCACCGCGACAGCGATCCGCCATGTCTCGTTCCACGTTTTACCGTCGCGATCGGGCTGCACCGCGCCCTCGTTGGAGGCGGGATGCGGATAGAAGAAATAATATTTATAGCTGCCGTCCTCCTGCTTGACTTCCGCCGCATCCGGCGCCCACATGAAGCCTTCGCAGGTGCTCCACGACTTGGTGTCTGCCGAGGAGAATACCTCGCCGTGATCCACCCAGTCGACCATGTTGTCGGTGGAGAACACGTGATATTTATCCATCAGATCGCAGCCGCGCGCCGGGAACACGTCATGCGACGCGTAGATGTACAGCCGGCCGTCCGCCCACACATGCGCCGAGGGGTCGGCGGTGAACATATGGGTGATGATGGGGTTGCCCGCAGTGTAATCCGCCCACGTATCCGGGTCGGGATTGGGGGTGGTGATGGCGGGATTCTGCGGGATCTTGTTCGTCCAGTACTCGCCCGCCTCGAACTGCGTCAGCTTGCCGACCGCATATTGCAGTATCGCCCGCGCGTCGCTGGAGTCGATCGTGTCATTGGCATCCACATCCGCGAGCAGAAGCTGCACGTCGTCCAGTTCCACTTTGCCGACACTGCTTTGCAGCACCAGACGCGCATCGCTGGAATCCACGTCGTTGTTTCTGTCCACGTCGCCGTAATGCCATTGCTCGGCGGCGGAGGCTCCCAGCCCGCCCAGCATGGTTACGAGCATCGCACTTGCGGCGATGCAAGCGCCGATTCGTTTTTTCATAGTCTACGTCATCCTTTCTGAGACATTCCTATCATAATCGTACCTTGTTCCGGCCGCTCTGTCAATCAAAAACAGGCGTTTTTCGTAAGTTTGGCGGGACATACGAAAATACAGCGGCGATTTTTGTGCTTTTGAACAATGCAGCGGTTTATCCCTGCACCACGCCTTTTTTCAAAATCACATTGCCGTAACAGGCGGTCTCGCCGGTCGCGATGACAGCGTAGGCATTTTTGGCACGCTCATAAAACGCAAACCGCTCCAATTGCGCGGGGGCGGTTTGCGGCTCAAACCGTGCCAGTTCGGCGCGGAACGCGTCCCACAGGGCGGGCGGCTGATCGTCGCCGACCGTCTGCATCAGGAAAAAGCGCTCATTTGCATAGGTATCCAGCGGAAACAGCGGCAGGATCGCCGCCAGCATCTTGTCCGCGCCGATGCCGTCCGCCCGCACCAGCCGATGCGCCAGCGCTGCCGACGGGAAATTCGCGTCCGCGATGACGATCTCGTCCCCGTGTCCCATTTCACACAGAATCTTCAGCAGTTCCGGTGACAGTACCGGATCAATTCCTCTCAACATGGATAAAAACCCCTTTCAAACAGATAAAATATGAATTTTTTGTAAATATTGATCAAATGGTGTCACCAAACGCCCTGCCAGATCGTTTTATATAATAGAAATCCGATTTTGGACAAGCAGGGAGGACATGGACATGTCGTCGTTTGATTGGATGGTGCTCGGCGCGGTGTTGCTCGGCAACGGCGTCATATGGATGGGCGCGGTGCTGCTGCTGTATCGGCGGCTGGAGGACAAGCATGATGTGACCGCCGTGGTGCTGGACAAGCACTGCGACCCCGATCGCGATGAATATGTCGTGACTTTTTCGGTGAATCAGGAGCAGTTGTCACTGCAAGCGTCGCCGGAGCTGTATGCCGGTGTGCAGCCGGACAGCAGGGGGACGCTGACCTACGCGGGCAATGCAATGGTATCCTTCCGTGTCAGTTGTCGATGAACTGCCCGCTGTTGTCGCGGATGTAGGCGACGCACAGCGTGAGCGGCTGCTCGCGTTCCAACGCTTCGCCGAACGCCGCGTCCGCCTGCTTCCGTTGTTCGGGGGGCAACGCCGCCGCCGCGTCCAATTGTTCGGCACACGCGGTGGCGCCGAGCAGGCGCAGTCCGTCTGCCGCCAGCGGCACAAATTTTGCGGATGTGCCGCGAAGCAGCGCGCCGAAGCCGCCCGCCCGCCATTCGTGTTCGATCACCCATACGCTGTATACGGCGCAGCGCCCCTCGCCCAGCAGCGGAATATCGCGATA
>CAJKXG010000082.1 GCA_905203795.1 uncultured Oscillospiraceae bacterium
CACGGTCGTATTGATCGTAGGTGTACCCCACATACGCGCCGTTGCCGTAGGTACTACGGGTAAGCAGACCGTTGCCGGACTCATACGTGTTGGTCATAAGCGCCTGACCGCCCACCGTCGTCTTGGTGCGGTTGCCGAACAGGTCATAGGTAAAATCATACACAACGCCGTTATGCGTAATTTTTGTAAGCCGATCATTCGTATAGGTATACTGATTGCTCGCTGTTTTACTAATACCGTTGATATCATAGAAAGCAGCGCTGATTGTGCTTGGGAGAGTGGAGCCGGATAGATAGGTGTAATTTGTGCTATGCCCGTTTTGCGTCACCTTGCTTATGCGTGAATCGTTGGCATTGCTATAGGTGTACGACGTGACATTGCGCATCGCATCCGTTGTGCTTAGCAGCTGTGCGCCATCCGCAGAATAGGTGTTATTCACCTGTATCATCGGCGCCGTATCGTCTGTATTATGTTTCTGCACGGTTTGCGTGACGTTGCCGTGCTTATCATAACTGAACTCAAATTTCTGCGCATAATAATTGTAAACCGCCGATTTTACCTGATATTTAGTCGTTCCATTGGTGGCGTTATCGGTGTTGTAGGTATAGGTGTAGTTGGCATTTTCCTGATCGGTATACTGGGTCAGACGGTTGCTGCTGTCTATGGTTGACAATGCCTCGCGATTCGCCGTGTCTTTGGCGCTGGTCACATTGCCGTTCGCGTCGTAGCTATACACCGAACCGGTTTGATCCAACGTCAGATTCATGCCGGAAAATGCCGCCCAGTTTTGGTTTTGATAATACAGGAAATACACCGTGACATAGGACACGGTTTTGGACTGATTGGTCTTAGCGGGCAAAACAAGCTGCGACGCATATTGCCATGTCGTGCTGTCATAATCAAAGTCCACCACCACATACTCGGTCGAGGCGTCGCTGTAGTGGAAACACAGGTCCAACGCAAAATATCTGCCGGACGATTTCGGCACGGAGTTGGCACACGCATACCCGCTGAAATTCAAGGCGATTTTGTTTGCCGGTTGATTGATCTGAATATCCTGACGCGCATATTTATTGACCGTCGCACTCCCCTGCATAAACAGCGCATGGGTCATAAACTCCGGACGGTTGGCAGTGAATATAGAGCCATTCACCGTGTTGTAGCTGTCGCCGCTTTGCATATTGGTTGTCCAACCGGTCGCGCCTTTTTCAAAAAAGCTATTCGATACCAAATTATAATCATTTGCCGCGCCGCCGTATTCCAGTTGTACGCAATCCACATATACCGTGCCGTACGTATTTTGGTAGCCGATAAGCGTTTGAATTTTGACAAATTCACTTGTCACATTGGCGGTTACACTCAATCGTCTCCATTCGCCGTCCGTGTTGTCCTTTGCATAACTGCCGGAAACATATTGCTTTGTTCCATCGCTTTTGACAAGGGCAATCATCGGGCGGATGCCGCCTGTGCCTGTCAAGCCGGATGTCTTGTAATAGAACGAGAACGTGTATTTACCTGTTTTTGTCTGCGTGTAATCTTGATAAAACGTGGAGTTTTCCACTGTGCTGCCCGCATAAAAGCGTACAGATTTCGCACCGAGCATTGCCGCCGCCGTGCTGGAGGTGGCGCGGGTGGTGCCATCGGCATTCCAACTTGACCAACTGGTCAAACCGCTCTCAAAACTGTGGTTGAGCAGCAAATTGTTGATCGGCACGGTGGCATCCGAAACAGCCGTCAGCTTATTATTTTGCTTGGATACGCCGGAATTGGCGGTGTATTGCATATTCACCGCGCCCATATCGTTTGTCACGCTCTTGGTTCTTCCGTAGTTATCGAAGCTGTAAACAGAGCTGCGTCCCTTTTTATCGGTAATCTTGGTATAGTTGCCGTCGTTATACTCAAAAGTGAGCGAATTGCCGTTTGTCCGTGACCCAGAAGAGTTCACTTGGGAGCGTTCCGTCACCGACTGTACACGGCTTTTCGTCGCCGTGTCACCGTTTGCGGAATATGCGTAAGAAACAGAGCGTCCGTCTCGCAACGTAATGCTGCTCAGCCGTCCGTCGCTGAGATAACTCATTTTGGTCACACCGCCGTCGGGATAGGTGACGGAAACCAATCGAGAACCGCTAAAGGCACAGGTGGTGGTGCCCAGATAGGAGGTGATCGACGTGATCGCGTGATTGGCATTGCGCGTGATCGTGATGGTTTTTCCGGAACCGTCGGTTATCTTATTCAAATACCCATTGGTGTATGCAAGGCTGATTTTATCCGTCGTATTATTAGGATGAATCTCAATCAGTCTGCCGCCGCTGTCAAAAACTTTTTTATTACCTTGCTTATCTACCAATTCCCAGCGACTTCCGATAAGCGTCAGCGTATACCCCTTGCCCAATTCATCTTCGTAGACATTGGTCGTTTTTTTCTTCATGTAATGGTACGTGCCGTCCGCATCGGTATAGATGTACTCATACCCTTGCTCATGCAGTTGATTGTTATTGCCGATATCGTTCGTTAAGTAGGCGATGGTTTCATCCACATTCATTTTCCATCCCGTACCGCAAAGGGATGTGGAATTCTCATTATATGTGGTTCCGCCGCGATACACGCGATAATACGACCCTGCCTGATAGCCGTTATAATAATAACTGAGACCCGCCGGCAAACCGGCGCTGCCTGTTTCCGCGATCGGAATATTGACAACCAGATTGCCGGTATAGTCGTTGACGTAGGCCGTTCCGCTGGTTCCCAAGTCCTGTTCGGTATACGACCAGTAGTCTTCCAACCCACGGTTATTCATATAACTAATCGTTAAGACGGGATATGTACCTGTGATATTTTGGTCGGATGTCATTTGACTATATCCCAAAGTGCCATTTGGAAATGTATTTGCTGCTTTCAGGAAAATGCCATGATTTGTTTGCTCATTATCATACCATTTTTTAACGCAGGTAGTAATATCCCATGATATATATGTGTTGTTATTGTTTCTCGTTGTGATGAGATAGTCCAGTACATTGTTGGATATAGCGGGATCGGTAGTCGAATAAATGCCGCCTCCTATGTTGTCAAACGCATTCCATGAGGAGGTCATTTCATAGGCATTGATCTGTAAAGAAGCCGTGCCTTCATGCTCATATTTCACTTGTACTAAATTTAATTTCGCGGCACAAACCATATCACCGCGTCCTAACACAGGTAAGCTGGTAAACTTCACAGCAGAGCGGACAACGCCCATGTTTCCCTCTTTGCCGACATAGAGTGAACCGCCAGCTCCTAAATTGCTGTTAGTTGATGTTAGATATTTACACTGAATCTCGGCCTTATTTTGATTGGTCATCACCATCGGGTCGACCGTTACAGGATAAGCACGCTCGGCATCGGAAAGCCATTCTTCATCTGCCGATAATACGACCGTCAGCTTTCCGTTTTTTTGCTCAATCAGTTCCAAGGTCAAATCCGTACTGTTATGCCCGTTGGCATCCGTCATAACGGGGGCAGAAATCACATAACGAACGTCGTCGCCGTCAACCAGTTCAATCGTATGGCTATCCCGTTGATAGGCCATGAGCTTACCGATGTCATAATTCATCGTAAAAACGGCTTGCGCTGTGCCGGATTTCAGAAGAATATTTTCCTTAACACCGTCCGGTTTTACAGTATATTCCAAATCGACGTTCGGGAAAGCATCGGCATACACCATTTCCCCGATTGTATTTTTTACGACAAACGCATCCTCCTCGCCGGTCGGCTCCGCTTGTCGCACCTCGGCAAAGACCTTTGCAATTCCCTCAAAGCCCCACGAAATCTTGTAAGCGCCCTCTTGCAAGGAAACCAATTTTTTTGCCGAGGTCTTTTTGGCAAACTTTACTTTTCGATTGCCTTTTTTGGTTTGGTACTCATCCTCTTCATTTTCAAAAGAGTTGTCGATTTCCTGATACTTGCCTGTTTCATCTAAATAATGTACCGCTGTATCGTATACTGCCGCCACGCTGGTGCCGTCACTCATCCAAAAGTGCTTTTCGTTTTCCGTGCGGCGGTCGACGTCCTCGCCGAGCACATATGGTTCTTCTACAATTTCATCCGTTTCTTCCGAAACGATCGGTTGCGTACTATTCTCAACGACGGTTTCCGCAAGCACCCGAAACCCATTTGTCGGCACAACTGTAAAAAATGTGGTAAATACCAACAAAAGTGCCGTCAAGCGTAGGGCAAGCCTATACTCTTGTTTTTTGCCGCTTTGTTTGAATTTGCTCGTTGACATCGTATTCCTCCTAATGTATCGGTTAGAGTGCGATGATATAGATACTGTTAAATATCGCATTTTATTTTTCGCACAATCCTATAGGAAATAATTATAACGAATTTTTGCGAAATGTCAACACTTTAATTGACATTTTTCAAATTTTGATGAATTTCGCACTTTTACACAAATCCGCCTTGCCTTTTTCGTCAACCGCCCTACCCGCAAATTTCCCTTCTCCCCCGCACATATCCCCGTCCCCTTTTGCATAGGTATGAGCATGAAGAGCCTTGCGTGTGCTGTTTCCCCGCCGCGCCAAAGCTCCCACAGTATCTGCGAAAGGAATGGTTCAGCTATGGTGGAACACAGCATCTACGACTCCATTGCCCGCCGCACCGGGGGCGACATTTACCTCGGCGTGGTCGGACCAGTGCGCACGGGAAAATCAACGTTCATTAAACGTTTTATGGACGCCTTGGTCATCCCCAACATCGACAGCGACTACAAACGGGAGCGGGCGGTGGACGAACTGCCGCAGTCGGCGGCGGGACGCACCATTATGACGACCGAGCCGAAATTCATCCCGGAAGAAGCCGTCTCCATCACCGTGGACGACACCGCGAGCCTGCATGTGCGCATGATCGACTGCGTGGGCTATGTCGTGCCGTCCGCACTCGGTTACATCGAAGAAAACGCGCCGCGCATGGTCAAAACGCCGTGGTTTGAGGAGGAAATCCCCTTCAACATGGCGGCGGAGATCGGCACGCAAAAGGTGATCAACGAGCATTCCACCGTCGGCTTGGTCGTCACCACCGACGGCAGCATCACCGACATTCCGCGCGCCGAATACGCCGAGGCGGAGGAACGCGTCATCAACGAACTGAAAGCGCTGCACAAGCCGTTTGCCGTGCTGCTCAATGCCGTCGAGCCGACTTCGCCCGCCGTGCAGCAGCTTCGCGGAGAACTGGAGGAGCGATACGGCGTCCCCGTCTGCCCCGTCAATTGTCAGGAACTCGGCGAAGCGGAGATTCGCCGCATTCTCGAACAACTGCTGTTTGAATTCCCCGTGCGGGAGATCGGTGTGCAGTTGCCCCGCTGGCTGACCTGCCTGCCGCCCGCTCATCCCATTCGCCGCACCCTGTTCGGCAGTCTGCGCGACGCGGCGGCGGGCGTGCGCAAGATCCGCGAAGTGAGCGGCATGGCGGACGCAGTCGGCGGGTGTGAACTGGTGGAGGGCGCGTCGGTGGCGTCGGTGGCGCTGGGCACAGGCAGCGCCCAAGTGGTGCTGACCGTCAAGCCCGATCTGTTTTACCGCGTACTCGGCGAAACCACCGGCTTCACCGTCACCGACGAAGCGTCGCTGCTCACCACCATGAGCGAACTGGCGGAAATGAAAAGGCAATACGACAAATTCAAAGACGCCCTGCAATCGGTGGAGGCGACCGGCTACGGCATCGTCATGCCGTCGCTGGAGGAAATGACGCTGGAAGAGCCGGAGATCATCCGCCAAAGCGGGCGGTACGGTGTGCGTCTGCGGGCGGAAGCGCCGTCCATCCACATGATGAAAGCCACCATCACCACCGAGGTGTCGCCCATCGTCGGTTCGGAAAAACAATCGGAGGAACTGGTCAGCTATCTGCTGCGCGAATTTGAGGAAGCGCCCGCCAAGATCTGGGATTCCAACATCTTCGGCACGTCGCTGTACGGGCTGGTCAACGAGGGCTTGCACAATAAACTGTATCACATGCCGGAGGAAG